>JAAYRN010000022.1 GCA_012518765.1 Bacteroidales bacterium | reverse complement strand
TATACGTTTGGGTTTGGTATATAATATTTCAGAAAAATGCTTGTTAACTTCTGAAATTGAAAAGGATATGAACTATACTCCTACATTTCGCTTGGGTGTTGAATACGAAATAAACGAGTACTTGTTTTTACGTATGGGGCTTAGTTTCCCCGATTTTGAGTATGCCTTTGGAGTAGGTTGGAAAATAAAATCATTGAAAATAGATTTTTCATCTAATTATCATACCGTATTGGGTTACAGTCCACAATTGTCGTTAAACTACACTATAAAATAATGAAAAAAGGTAAATACTGTATCGTTTTATGCTGTATGTTTGTATGTACTAACATAGGAAAATCTTTATTTGCACAAGTTGACACCGCTTTTTTTGAAGATAAATTTTTATTTCAGGAAGAAATTATTTTATCAACCATAGAATTAATGGCTGAAGAAGATGAATTTGAACAGGATTACAATGAATTGTTGGAGGACTATATGTATTATGCCGAACATAAAATTAATATCAATCAACCCGATTACGATGTATTGATGTCTGTTTTTAAATTATCCGATTATCAAATATATCAGTTGAAAAAATATTTAGATTCAAAAGGTTCTATACAAAGTGTGTATGAATTAGTTGCAATAGAAGGATTTACAAAAGAAACCGTAGCATCTATTTTGCCTTACATAGAAATAGTATCTGCCAAAGAAGAAAGAGATAAAAAAATATCCATGAAAAGGGTGTGTAGGTATGGAAAACATACATTATTGCTTCGTTCGTCTTATGTAGTTGAACCTCAAGCGGGATATAAAAACAAATCGGATTCCTCGCTTAACGTAAATCCTAATTTACTGTATCAGGGTAGTAAGCCGTATGTATTGTTTAAATATAAATTTGATTATGCATCAAAAATACGTTTTGGATTAACGGCAGAAAAAGATGCAGGTGAAGAATTTTTTAAAGGTTCAAATAAACAAGGTTTTGATTTTTATTCCTTTCATTTTTTTATGAGAGATTTTAAGTGGTTAAAATCGTTAGCCATCGGCGATTTTCAGGTTCAATTCGGACAAGGAGTGTCCATGTGGACGGGTTTTCGACCTTTGGCTACGGGCAACGCGATTGATGTATTTCGTTATGGAAAAGCTTTATCGCCTTATACTTCTTCCAATGAAGTAAATTATTTGAGAGGCATAGCTACAGAATTGCAATTTGGTAAAACTCAATATACTATTTGGTATTCTTATCGCATGAAAGATGCCATCTTGTCAGATACTTCCTTAGATAATGAGTTATACGTAACTTCTTTACAAGAAACGGGTTTTCATCGGACGATTAAGGAAATAGAAAGAAAAAATAATTATAGCCAACAGTTGACGGGAGCATTTATGCAATATACTCACAGGGTGTTTCGTGTGGGTGGAGGTGTGTTTTACTCTCATTTAAGTTATCCTCTAAATAAAGAATTAAAACCGTATAATCAATATGTTTTTAATAGTCAAAACCTGCTCAATGCCAGCATTTCATACAATGTAATTATCAAAAAAATAAGTGTGTATGGCGAAAATGCCATGAGCCATAACGGAGGTTTTGCTTTGTTGAATGGACTTGTTTTTTATGCCGACCCTTTGGTAACCTTATCGGCTGTACATAGGTATTATAGTCGCG
>JAAYRN010000272.1 GCA_012518765.1 Bacteroidales bacterium | reverse complement strand
TTTTTGTGTGGGAGTTTTTGTTTCTGCTGTTTTTGTTTCAAAATCATTTGATTTTTTGGTTTCCTTAGGAGTTACTGTTTTGCTGTCAATAAAGGAAGCACTGATATAACCAGCTACAGCCGATGCGGCTACGGTAGCGGGAGCAGCTAAGTATACCTCTCCTTTTCCTTGTTTCCCAGCAAAATTTCGGTTTCCTGTTGAAATGGTAACTTCTTCGGGACCGTTTTGTCCGATTTGACCTGCTGCACATCCTGCACATCCTGCGTTAGAAACCAAAGCCCCAGCATCTTTAAATATTTGAATTAATCCTTCGTCTAAGGCTTGTTTCCAAATACTATCCGTAGATGGAACTATTTTCAACACAACGCCATCGGCTACTTTTTTACCTTTTAATATTTCGGCTGCTATACGTAAATCTTCTATACGTCCGTTGGTGCAACTACCTATGAAAGCAGAGTCGATTTTAACTCCCTTACGCTCTTCGACCGTAGCCGTATGATGAGGATGTCCGGGTATGGAAACCAAAGGTTTAAAATCGGAAACATCTATATCAATAACTTGAGAATACGATGCACTTGCATCCGCCAATACGGGTGTATATAGGTTGCCCGCTCGCTGTTTGAGTTCGCTTAATATAGACTCATTGGGAGGAAATAATAAAATAATTGCTCCCATTTCGGTTGCCATAGACGAAATAGTAATGCGTTGGTCTAAATTAAATTTTTCTATGCAATCGCCGTATAATTCCACCGATTTTGCTAATAATTTATTTGCTCCAAAAACACGCAATAAGTTCAAAACAAAATCTTTAGCGGAAACGGTTTTGTCTAAATTTCCTTTAAAATTCAGCTTAACACTTTCGGGGACTTTGAACCATACTTTTCCGTTTGCCCATGCGGCAGCAATGTCTTGGTCGCCCATTCCTTGTCCGAAAGAACCTATGGCACCCATGATATTAGCGTGGGAATCAGTAGATATAAAAGTACTTCCGGGATAAACCAATCCAAAATCAATGGCGTTGTGTGTTCCTATTCCATAGTCTACGTCATACACTTTTATACCTTTTTCGCGTGCGTAGCGGCGGCAAAAATGTTGATTTTCAGCATATTTCTGATCCGAACCTCCAGGGTTACAATCAAAAGTGAAACATGTTTTTTCGGGATCATCTACTTCTAAATTGTTAGCTATTAAATGTTCTACAACATTAGCTCCTCCAAAATCGCGAGCGGCTCTACAATCAATGGTAACATTTACAATGTCGCCTGGCTTTACGTTTTTTTTCTCGGCATGATTAGCCAATATTTTTTCTATTATATTCATACTGTGTTATTTTATTTATTCTTTATTTTTTGTATCCATAATAATAGTAACGGGTCCGTCATTGATGAGTGAAACTTTCATGTCGGCTCCAAAAACACCTGAAACCACCTTAGTGGGCAGTTCATTTTCCATTTTTTGTATAAATTCTTCGTACAATGGGATGGCTTTTTCGGGCAGTGCTACCCGAATATACGACGGGCGATTTCCTTTTTTCACCAAAGCGTGTAAGGTAAATTGACTTATAATCAAACATTCTCCTTTTATGTCTTGGATGGAAAGGTTCATCTTATCTTGTTCATCGTTGAATATGCGTAATTTTACTATTTTCGATATAAGCCAATCTATGTCAGCTTGTTCATCGGTATGTTCTATTCCTAACAAAATCAACAATCCTTGTCCTATAGAAGCATGGATTTGTTGATTTATCTGTACCGATGCCTGTTTAACACGTTGAACAACAACTCTCATTTTATCGCATTATCTTTTCACAAAGATAGTATAATTTTGATAAATTAACACAGTCTGTGAAAACAAACAAAAAAAAACGAAGTTACAATTAAGCAACTTCGTTTTTCTTATGTACTAAATTATTATTAGTTAGTTTTTTTAGCGCCGCGACCTCTTGATTTTTTCTCTTGCTCTGGTTCTTCGGCTGGAGCTGGTTCTTCAGCAGGAGCTGCTGGTTTAGCAACAGCTTTAGGCTGTGGAGCAGCTTCTACAACTTCCTCAACTTCTATAGTAGCTTCAGCTACTTCGTCCATTTCAACTTCTTCTACTGCTATTTCTTCTTCAACAGCTTCTTCTTTAGGTTGGTTGTTGCATCCAATAAATATCATACCAGAAACAACTAATAATGCCATTAATTTTTTCATTTTCTTATTGTTTTTTTAAGGTTACTTTTATTTTTGCAAAGATATATTTTTATTGCAAACAAAACAAAGATATTTCTATATTTTTTCCTGTTGAATATCAACCAATTGCTAATAAATAAAAAATAAAGCAACTTACTTGTTTTATTTTTTGCAACTTTCTATCCGTTTTTTTTGAAAAACTCAACGGAAAACCATTTACTTTAAAAGATTTAGACAATATCTTAAAGTAAGGCTATGTATTTTTTAGTATTTTTGCAAATCAAAATAAATAACACTATTATTCATGTTAAAAAACAGGTTTTTATTCTTCATTTTTTTATTATTCACTATCTTTAGTATTCATGGACAAAGACTTTCAGAGGATGCACGCATAGGTGTTTTGACGTGTGGTCCCGGCAATGAGTTGTATGCTGCCTTTGGGCATACGGCTATACATGTGTGCGATACAAATAAATTAGTAGATATTGTATTTAATTACGGCACATTTGATTTTCATACTCCGAATTTTTACATGAAATTTTCACAGGGCAGACTTCCTTATATGTTGTCTGTTAGTTCTTTTAATGATTTTATTCGAAGTTATCAATACGAAGGTAGGTGGGTTGTAGAACAGGAGTTGGATTTATCGTATGAAGAAAAGGAATATATTTACGATTTATTAATCACCAACTTTCATCCGGAAAATCGATATTATGCCTACGATTTTTTTATGGATAACTGTGCTACTCGGGTGAGGGATATGGTAGAGGCATCGTTGATAGAAAGAACTGCTTTTCAGGAGTATTTTCCCGAACAAAACATCTCATTTCGTGATTTAATATATCCTTATTTAGAATCTATGACTTGGTGGCGTTTGGGAATTGATTTGGCTTTGGGAATGCGTTGTGATAAACCTATTTCCAATCTTCAATATATGTTTTTGCCCGATGAATTAATGAATCAATTAGACACTATAAAAACAAAAAATGAAAGCGTTATGGATAATATTGGGTATCATAGCGACAAATTAGTTGCTTCTAAAACATTGCTTTTAGAGGAAACTCGTAATCTTCCATCCAAGGGGATTCCGCCCATTTATGTAACTGTATTGCTTTGTTTGATAGTCGTTATTTTAACGGTTATAGAACACAAAAAGAAAATTTATTTTAAATACGTAGATATTTTTTTGTTTGGTTTATTTGCAGTTTTATCTTTATTAATAATGTATTTGTGGTTTTGTTCCGACCACCACGCTACCAAATTTAACTTTAATCTACTTTGGGCTAATCCTTTGCTTATTTACATTTTAATTCGTTTGCAGAAATCCCATAAAGTCATATTATATATAATGTTAGCCTGTATAATTTTGCCTTTATTTTTCTTTTGGGGACTGCCTCAATATTTCAATATAGCATCTTTTCCGCTTATGTTGTTATTAGCGATACGCATAGGAAGTTTAATCAAACAAAAAAGGGAACTTCCGTAGAAATTCCCTTTTAGTTTTATGTATGTTAAATACTTAGTTAGTAAATAATTCCTTTATCGTAAGCTTTTTGTAAAGATTTCAATACACCATTTTTATTGATGTGTTTAATACCCTTAGCTGAAACTTTCAATATAACCCACTCGTCAGTTTCGGGAATGTAAAATTTCTTCTCTTGCAAATTCGGATAATATCTTCTTTTGGTTTTTATATTAGAGTGTGAAACACGATTCCCAACTATCACTTTCTTTCCCGTAATTGTACAAATCTTTGACATAACTGTATTTTTATAATAATTATAAGTCCTACTTTTTAGGATTGCAAAGATACGAAATTATTTTATACATCCAAGTAATTTTTTTAGGTTTTTATTTCCTTCTTTAAAATAGTTATTCCACTAACAACAAGCTACTTAGCGTTTATTTTTCGTTTCTTTTTAAGCAAGCAATCTTTTTTTATTGTTTTGTGATGCTTTATTATTTCATCATTTCAGTAAAATATTTATAAAAATACGGTATAGTTTCTATGCCTTTGAAAAATTGTTCAAGGGGATAGTTTTCGTTTGGCGAGTGTATCGCATCAGAGCCTAATCCGAATCCCAATAGTATGGATTTCATACCTAATATTTTTTCAAAACCTGCTATAATGGGAATGCTTCCACCGCTACGGGTTGGAACGGGTGTTGTACCGTATACGGCTTCCATGGCTTTTTCGGCAGCCTTATAAGCTGGTATATCAATGGGCGTTACATAGGATTCGCCTCCGTGTAAAAATTCTACTTCAACTTCAACACAGTCTGGAGCTACCGATTTAAAGTAATCAATAAATAGCTGTCCTATTTTATTAAAATCCTGATTAGGTACTAAGCGGGTAGATATTTTAGCGTGAGCGGTAGAAGGTATTACGGTTTTAGCACCTTCGCCGGTGTATCCTCCCCATATACCACACACATCAAATGTGGGGCGTATGCCTGTACGTTCGTTGGTTGAATAGCCTTTTTCTCCGCATACTTCTTTGATATTCAATTCATCTTTATATTCTTTTAAGTCAAATGGAGCCTTAGCCATTAATTGTCGTTCGTGATCTGATACAACCAAAACATCGTCGTAAAAGTTTGGAATAACTATGTGTTTGTTTTCATCCATCATGCCGGCTATCATTTCGCACAATATATTAATAGGATTTGCCACAGCACCACCGTATAATCCTGAATGTAGGTCGCGATTGGGTCCTGTTACTTTCACTTCCCAATAACTCAAGCCTCTTAATCCAGTGGTTATGGAAGGAACATCTCTTGCTATCATGCTTGTATCTGAAACCAATATAATGTCGGCTTTAAGCATTTCTTTGTGTTTTTGACAAAACTCATATAAGTGTACAGAACCTATTTCCTCTTCACCTTCTATCATAAACTTCACGTTACAAGGCAGTTGGTTTGTTTTTACCATAAATTCAAATGCCTTTGCGTGCATAAATGCCTGTCCTTTATCATCATCGGCTCCCCTACCCCATATTTTTCCGTCTTTAACAACGGGTTCAAATGGTTCGGTGTTCCAAAGTTCAACTGGATCTACGGGCATGACGTCGTAGTGTCCATAAACCAATACAGTAGGTTTATTTTTATCTATTATTTTTTCTCCATACACTACGGGAGGTCCATCGGTTGGCATCAATTCGCAGCGGTCAGCACCGGCAGCCAATATAAATTCCTTCCATTTTTCGGCACAGCGTACCATATCCGATTTATGTTCATTAATGGAACTGATGGATGGAATACGCATTAATTCAAATAGTTCTTCTAAGAAACGATCTTTGTTTTGTTCGATATACGTTTTTAAATCTTTCATTGTATTTATATTTTTATAATTTATAAGCATTTGTAAAGTATAGGCTCATCGCCTGTGTTGTAGGTATATTTTTCCATTAATTCTTGGTTGTGTGCTTCGTTTTCTATGCCTGCCATTTGCATCATTATCTGGCGACATCTTTCCTTTAGCTCTTCGACCGAATAAGCTTTTTTCATTTCATAATTAGCGTATTGAAGTTCTCCTATGTGTACTGTTACCAAAGGTTCTTTGGTTTTAAACCAAGCATATATACCGGTAGGCTTACGAAATGTAAACACAATGGGAGGAACGGGAATTTGATTGGTATAGGCAAATAAAAAAGCACCTTTTTTAAAGGGGCGTATAGGAACGTAATGATACCACATGCTTCCTTCGGCGTATACGTGTAGCCATTTTTTCCTTTTTATCGCCTCGTTCATTGATTCGGCAAATTTTAATTTGGCTTTGTTGCTCTTAGGAATAGGAATGGCTCCACTTAGTTTATATATGTGTCGCATGGAAATACTCATATTTACCTCCCATGCAGGCGTATAGGCTTTATAAGGAAACATAGCGGCTTGTAATACTAAATAATCCCAATACAGCACATGATTGGAAACAGAAACAAAACCCTGTTTGAGTATTTTTTTATTTTTACGTATATTTTTCTTGCCCTCTACCTTCAACCCAAAACGCAAAGATGCTATGGGTAAAGCTATTACGTTGAATGCGATTTGAAATAAAAATCGCTTAAATCGAAACCACAAATTAGTTTCCAAGTAAGTATAGTTTTCATCGTAACCACCGCGATACGTTATTTTTCTTTTTATCATGTGATCATCCTGTTCCTTAGGATATATATAGTCGGTGGGAGGTATATATAAAGTCATACAAACAAGAAAATAATTAAAATATGATATTATCTTTTCTGTTAGCTCCTATGGAAACTAAAAATATGCGTTGCTGTAAATAATTTTCTATAAACTTAATGTACGCATTTAAGTTTTCAGGTACAGTCGAAGGATTTAACTCCTGTTGCCAACCTTTCATGGTTTTATAAATAGGTTTTATATTTCTACTTAATTCATAGGGAATTTGATTTGTAATTTGACCATTAACTTCGTAGTCGGTACAAACTTGAAAACTTTCTAATTCGCTCAATACGTCTACTTTTGTCAATATTAATTCGGTTACACCGTTTACCATGCAAGCGTATTTTAGTAGAGGTAAATCCATCCATCCACAGCGGCGTGGTCGATTGGTAGTTGACCCAAATTCATGTCCTTTGTCGCGTAAGTATTCACCCATTTCATCGTTCAATTCAGTAGGAAACACCCCTTCGCCTACGCGTGTACAATAGGCTTTAAACAAACCAAATACTTTTCCTATTTTCGATGGACCTACGCCCAAACCTGCACAAGCTCCTGCTGCGATGGTATTGGATGAGGTAACGTAAGGATAGGTTCCAAAATCTATATCCAACAAAGTGCCTTGTGCTCCTTCGGCTAAAATTGTTTTATTATCAATCAATGCGTTATGTATCAAATATTCGGTAGAAACCAACTTATAAGATTTCAACTCTTCCAGGGCTTCCATCCACGCCGATTCATAAGCATCGAAAGACAAACCTTCAATGGTGTACGCTGAGCAATCAAGTCCCATTTTTTCGATTTGATTCAAATGATCTTCCTTTAATTTCTCATATTTTTTATCAAAATTAGATGAAAGAATATCGCCCACACGTATGCCTTTGCGTGATACTTTGTCGGTATACGTAGGACCTATACCTTTGAGAGTTGAACCTATTTTTTGTTCTCCCAATGCTTTTTCTTTGGCATAATCCAACAAACGATGAGAGGGAAGTATAAGATTAGACAACAAGGAAATAAACAATTTACTTTTCACATCTGTATAGGAAGATATTGCTTTAATTTCGTTATTTACAAGCACATAAGGGTCTATAACCACTCCGTTTCCTATGATATTCCAAGTATTTTCTCGAAAAATACCTGAAGGAATGGTATGGAGTACAAACTTATGGTTATCAAACTCTAAGGTATGACCCGCATTGGGTCCTCCCTGAAAACGCGCTACTATATCGTAAGTGGGAGTCAATACATCGACTGCTTTTCCCTTGCCTTCGTCTCCCCACTGTAGTCCCAATAAAACATCAACTTTCATCTGTGATTTTTTTTATCTTTTTGTATTAATAATAATTTATAGTTTGTATAAAATCGTTTTGCAAATATAGCACTTTTTTATTGAAATGTTTTTTGAAAATTATATTTTTATCAACTCTTTTTCTGTATTTGATTAGAAAAAAAAGTATACTTTTGCAAACACTACAAAAGTCCGGATGGTGGAATTGGTAGACATGCTACTTTGAGGGGGTAGTGACCGCAAGGTCGTGCAAGTTCGAGTCTTGTTCCGGACACTAATAATCAAATTATTACAAATCTATTCTTCAGGTAAAAAAATAGCGAATGCTGTAAAACGTAAGCTATTTAAACCAAATATTGAGAAGTTTTTTTTAATATGAAACGATATTTTTTTCTCTTTATCTTTCTTTTTTGTTCCTTTTGCTCCCTTTTGTCTCAGGATTCCAATAGAGTTGAACTTCTCAGAAAACACGTATATACACTTGCTCACGACTCGATGAGGGGTAGAAATGCAGGAAGTAAAGAAAATTTAGTAGCCGCTCATTACATTGTCAATCAATTTCAAGAAATTGGAATCAAGCCTTTTTTTGATTCTACTTACTTTCAAAATTTTCGTATATTTACAAATGTAGCCTGTCGAAATATTATAGGAATTATCGAAGGGAACGACTCGCTTTTAAAAAACGAATATATTATCATAGGAGCTCATTTTGACCATATTGGTTATAAATTAGTAGACGATTCTGTGGTTGTTTATAACGGTGCAGACGACAATGCATCGGGAACGGCTGCTTTGATTGAGCTGGCACGTATGCTGAAAGAAAAGGAAGGACATCTCAAGCGAAGTGTGTTGTTGGTAGCTTTCGATGCGGAAGAACAGGGTTTATATGGTTCCAAGCATTTAGCAACGCAAATGCCCATCAAAAATATAGCACTCATGGTAAGCATGGATATGGTAGGATATTTTAAAAAGAGTAAAAAACTGTATTTAAAAGGAGTAGCTACCATAAAAAACGGTAAAAAACTGATAGAAAGCATAGAAAAACCCGAACACTTAAAACTACAAACCGAAAGATTTGAACTGTCTGTTTGGGGAGCTACCGACACCGAGCCTTTTGCCAAACTCAAAGTACCTACGCTACATATTACCACAGGATTGAAATCGCCTTACCACAAACCCGAAGACGATGCCGACCGCATTGATTACATAGGATTGGGATTGATTTCCGAATTTATGGCTCATTTTGTTGAAGAGTTTGCAAACAATGAAAAAGTAAAACCTTCGGGGAAATTATCTCCCAAACACGACAAAGACAATGCCTTGTTTCAATGGGGCGTTGTTGCTAATATAGGAGAAAGCTCATTGTTGTATTCCAAATCGGCTTTTCGTTCCGGGAAAAGTAGTTTTGCTTTTGCGGGAGGAATGTTCATGCAATTCAATTTTAATTTCATAGCTCTACGCCCCGAATTTTTATACGAAAACAAATCCTTTTACTTCCCAAGTACGCTGCACTATTCCTCCGACCCAGTCAAAATTAATACACAGGCTATCACACTACCTCTTAGTGTTTTACTCAAATTAGAATTTTATTCCAATTCTTATTTTTACCTTGGATTGGGTGGCTATTATTCCTACTATTTTCAAGCTGTAAAAAACGGAAAATTTATGGATTTCTCCAATGAAACATATCATCATCATGCGGGTATTCAAGGCTCTATTGGAATAAACATACACCAGATAAGCATGTCGGCAGTGCTTAGAAATGAACTTACACCAGTCCTCAAACACAGTCCCATCGTACGAGACAGAGCCATTTTCCTCTGTGTTTCTTATAGTTTCTAAGTTGTTATTGCCACTAAAACCCAAAACCAAAACACTTACTTTCAAAACCTTTGAAGCAAGCAACATGTTTACTTTTGTTTTTTTCATTAATCTAAACCAAGTACATCCATTTTTATTGTTTTTTTTTATACTTTTGCCTCCTAAAAAAATAAGATATGAAAAATAAATACATAGACCTCATCCAACAAACTTACGAGTTTCCTCAAGATGAATTTGAAGTAGAAGACGGTGAATTATTTTTTCACAACATCGACTTAATGGAAATTATCAAACAATACGGAACTCCCTTGCGTATCACCTATTTGCCTAAAATAGCTCAAAACATACAAAAAGCAAAACGCTGGTTTAATGTGGCTATGGCAAAAGCTGATTACGAAGGCGATTACTATTATTGTTATTGTACCAAAAGCTCACATTTTTCATTTGTATTGGAAGAAGTACTTAAAAATGAAACACATATAGAAACTTCTTCCGCCTTTGATTTAAACATCATAGATGCACTTCACGAGCAAGGGCTTTTTAGCAAAGACAATTATATTATTTGCAATGGATTTAAAAAAGAACTGTATATAGAAAACATGGTCAATGCCATACACAATGGATTTGGAAACACCATTCCTGTATTGGATAATAAAATGGAGTTCGATCAATTAGACCGACTTCTCAATACTAAATGTAAATTAGGTATACGCATTGCATCGGAAGAAGAACCTCGATTTAACTTCTATACTTCGCGTTTGGGCATACGCTACAACGACATTGTTCCCTTCTATTTGGAGAAGATAAAAAACAATCCTAAGTTTGAACTAAAGATGCTACACATGTTTATTAATACAGGGATAGAAGACACGGCTTACTATTGGAACGAGCTGTTGAAGTGTGTTAATGTGTATTGCGAACTTAAAAAAATTGCTCCCGAACTCGACTCTTTCAACATAGGCGGAGGCTTTCCTATTAAGAACCGACTGTCGTTTGCCTACGATTACGAGTATATGGCTGAGGAAATTATAGCTCAAATCAAAACCATGTGTAACAGAAACGGCGTAAAAGAACCCGATATTTTTACCGAATTTGGGTCATATACCGTAGGCGAAGCCAGTGCCATTTTGTATTCGGTTTTAAATCAAAAACGACAAAACGACAGGGAACTTTGGAATATGATAGACAGCTCGTTTATGACCACTCTCCCCGACACTTGGGCTATTAACCAACAGTTTATATTATTGGCTATCAACAATTGGACAAAGGAATACGAAAGGGTTTTCTTGGGTGGATTGACCTGCGATAGCCACGATTATTACAATTCGGAGGCTAATTTAAACGCTGTGTTTTTACCTAAATTTTCCTTAGAAACACCCCAATACATAGGCATGTTTCACACGGGAGCTTATCAGGAATCCATAGGCGGATACGGTGGTATTCAGCACTGCCTTATTCCAGCACCCAAACACGTAATTATCACCAGAGAAAAAACAGAAGACACAGAAGATGTAGAAGGTGAAATAGTTACACGCCTGTTTGGAAAAGAACAAAGCTATAAATCCATGCTCAAAACTTTGGGATATTAACCTAGATTACGCAATTGAGTTTTAAATTCATATATAATTTATGGATAACAAAGACTTTACAATGATTTTTGAATAAAAAATCTCTTTCTCGTAATTTGGGTTAAAAGAAACAAAAATCTTATAATCAGAATTTTAAAAATTATTTTTCTAAATAATGAAAATAACATACAAAATATGTACATCTTTGCAGAAAAGTTTTTCTAAAAGTTGTGAATGGGTTCTGCAACTTTTAGGAAAAATAAAAAAAACTAATTTTTAGAACCCAACTATAAGTTCAATAAGAAATAAACCCAAATTGTCCATTAGCCTAACATGTTTTTTTTGATTATTTTTGTCATCATAATTTTCTAATGGACACCATTAGGAATTTATGAGTAAAAACTGTTTATTATCAGTGTATTGTATCACATTAATTC
>JAAYRN010000021.1 GCA_012518765.1 Bacteroidales bacterium | reverse complement strand
TTCACCTACTAATAAACTAATTTCAACTTTTTTTTAAAAAACACTTGCTTAATAAAAAAAAACATCTATCTTTGCGAGTGAACACTAACTAACATTCTTTAATTTTACTTTGACATGCAGAAATTCACAGACAGACAAATAGAAATAATGGAAGCAGCGACCAATATAATTTCAGAATTCGGAATCCAGAATTTGACAATAAAAACATTGGCAAAAAACATTAAACTTTCAGAACCTGCATTATATCGACATTTCAAAAGCAAAAATCAAATTCTTTGGAGTTTACTAGAATATTTCAAAACAGAAATCGAAAACCGTATTCAATCTATTCCTTTTGAAACATCAACAAGCGAAGCAGATAAATTAAAAGCTATTTTCAATTCTCAATTACAAACTTTTGTTAATAAGCCTGCTATTGTTAGTGTTGTTTTTGCCGAAAATATTTTTCATTATGAAAAAAATCTTAGTAATAAAGTATCTGAAATAATGAATATGATACAGGACTATGTTAAAAACAACATCAAGCAAGGACAAGAGAATGGAGAATATAACAAATTAATGGGAGCTTCTACTCTTACGACAATATTAATTGGAGGTATAAGAATGACCGTTTTAAAATGGAAATTATCAGAGTACAAATCTGACTTAATAAAAGACGGAGGAACTGTTTTAGATGGAATTTTAAAAATGATTGTAAAATAAAAAACATATTACAATGTTAGCAAACAGACATATATTCATTTTCATTTCAATACTTTTTTTAGGATGGAATACTATTCAAGCACAAGAGGTTTGGACATTAAAACAATGTATTGACACAGCACAAGTGTATAACAAAAACTTGCAAATTAACCGTAACAATATTAGCATTAGCAAACAAAAAAACAAGGAAGCTAAAGCCAACTTAATTCCAAAAATCACTGCTAATGCAGACTACAAGTATTTTATGGAGTTGCCTACGCAACTAATGCCAATGAATGCACTTAATCCATCTGCACCCGATGGGCAATTTAGAAATTTACAATTTGGCGTTCCGCACAACATCAATGCAAATATTCAATTGGCTATGCCTTTGTATAATCCCCAAATTTATGGAGCAATTGAAAATACAAAAATTGCTAATGAATTGATGCAATTACAATATCAAAAAACAGAAGAAGAAGTTTTATTTGATATAACAACATTTTATTATAATGCACAAATTCTAAAAAATCAACTTGATTTTATTGATAGCAATCTGATTAACTCAAACAGATTATTACAAAATATGGAATTGCTAAAAAATCAGTTGTTGGCAAAAGGCTCTGATGTAAACAAAGTGAAATTGCAAACAGATCAACTAACCACGCAAAGAGAAAATATTTACAGTAAATACTTACAGATTTTAAATGCTCTGAAAATGAATATGGGCATTTCGTTAGAAAAAAACATAGCGATTGTAAGCGATATTTTTCAATCAACATCGACTGACAATTTTTCTCATAATCCATTGGATTTACAGCTTATCAATACACAAAACAAACTTTTGAACAATGAACTTAAAATTCTTAACCGTTCTCGCTATTTACCTTCTTTAAATTTCATAGCTTCTTATGGAGCAACAGGTTTTGGGTATGACAAAGCACCCAATGATTTTTTAGATTTCTATCCGATTGGTTTTGCAGGAATACAGCTTAGTTACCCACTTTTTAACGGTACCGTTACACAACGAAAAGTCAAGCAGAAAAAATTGGAAATCAATAATAATGAATTGCAAGCACAAGTAATTTCTGACAAAAATGAAATGGAAATTGAAAATGCCATTCGTCAACGGATAATTGCCCAAAACACTATAATGAATACAGAAAATCAAATTGATTTAGCCAAAACAATTTATGATCAAACCATACTGCAACAAAAACAGGGAACAGCAAGTTTGACCGATGTTTTATTGGCTGACAATGCTTTGCGTGAAGCACAACAAAATTATTTAAACGCCATAATTGACTTTTTAAAAGCTGATTTGGAATTCAAAAAATTAACGGGAACGATTAAAAATAAGTAAGATGAAAAAGATAATCTGGATAATAGCAGGTATTGCAATTGTTGGTTTGATAATATTCAAATTAACAAGTAATAAAAAAACAACCGAAAGTAAGGTTTACCAATTCGATAAAGAAAAACCTATTTCTGTTGATGTGGACACTATTCGACTAAAAAACATCAATGAAAAAGGAGTTTTCACAGGAACATTTGAACCTAATAAAGAAGTAAAAATCAGTGCTGAAACACAAGGTAAAATCAATACTGTTTTAGTAGATGTAGGAAGCTATGTTCAACAAGGACAAACACTCATTCAATTGGATAACTCGCTTTTAAAACTACAATTACAAGCTATTGAAGTGCAAATTGAAGGTTTACAAGACGATATAAATCGTTACACAATTTTAACGAAAGCTGATGCGGTTCAAGGCGTTCAATTAGAAAAAGTAAAGTTGGGTTTAAAATCTGCAAAGGTGCAAAAAGCAACTTTGCAAGAACAAATCAATAAAACAACTATCAAAGCTCCATTTAGTGGTGTTGTAACAGTAAAACTAAGTGAAATTGGAGCTTTTGCAGCACCCGGAGTTCCTTTATTGCAAATCACCGATATAAGCACACTTAATTTTACAATAAACGTACCCGAAAGTAATTTAAAACAATTTCAACTCAATCAAAATTATAGTATTTCGGCAGATGCTTTTCCTGAACTAACATTGAATGGAAAGTTATCTATGATTGGAAGCAAGGCAAATATGGGGAACAGTTTTCCTGTACAATTTCAAGTAGAAAACACCAAAGATTTATTAATAAAGTCAGGGATGTTCGGAAAGGTTTCATTATC
>JAAYRN010000271.1 GCA_012518765.1 Bacteroidales bacterium | reverse complement strand
TTCACACAAACACATTACCTTAGATGGAAGAGCCAAATGGGCATTGGGAATAGTAACAGGAAACAATCAAAAGTTTTGTAAATCAGAGCCTATTAAAGGCTATTTACCCATTTACAAGGGTTCAGATATTACAAAAAATGGATTGAAAGAAACCACAACATTTATAACTAAAGAATTTACAAAGCTACAACAGTGTGCTCCCTTAAAATTGTATCAAGCCAAAGAAAAATTGATTTATAAATTTATTTCGTCCAAGCTATGTTTTTATTACGACAACCAACAAAAATTATTTTTAAATAGTGCTAACTTACTCATACCTTATGATATAGGTATTTCAATGAAGCAACTTTCCGATTTACTAAACAGCGAAGTGATAAATTGGTTGTTTCAAAAAATATTTTCGACACATAAAGTATTACGCAGCGATTTAGAACAACTACCCATTCATACAGAGTATTTTAAGCATTATAACGAGTTTTCAGAAGAAACGTATTTGTCGTATTTACAGCTTGAAAAAATAGGAAAAAATAACTTTAAAATTAAATCCTAATCTACACGGTGTTTTCATAAGTTTTTAGGTTTTTAAACGTTACATTAAACATGAAAGTTAAGAGCAATAGATATTACAAAACACTGATAAAGTGTGTATGTTGTTTATTTATTT
This sequence comes from Bacteroidales bacterium, assembly GCA_012518765.1. GTDB lineage: Bacteria > Bacteroidota > Bacteroidia > Bacteroidales > WCHB1-69 > UBA5266. The sequence goes on along the minus strand of JAAYRN010000271.1, from coordinate 2,357 downwards.
GCTTGTGTTTTTTGTCATCGTGTAAAAATAATCAAATGAGTTCACAATTTAAATATGAATACAACCCAGATTTAGAGTTTGTTAACCCAGATTTTAAAGGAAACATAGTTGTTGACGGTCGATTTTCGAATGCAGAAGAAAAAAGAAAACCATCGGTTTGGAAGATTTTAAAATGGAAATTTTCACGCAATCCTCAAGCCAAAGAAAAGAAAAATAGCCGTTTTAAATTAGAAATAGAAAGAGATTTATCGTTTTCACAAAACAATAAAGATGTAATATTATGGCTTGGGCAGTCATCGTTTTATATTCGTTTAGAAGGAGTTGTATATATTACCGACCCTATTTTATCCGATTTGTTTATCCAAAAACGAAAAGCAGAAAGTCCTTATAGCATTCAAGAGTTGGGAAATATTGATTATGTATTAATTTCTCATGTTCATTATGACCATTGCGACATTCCAACCTTAAAGCTCATTGCCAAACACAATCCCCACGTAGAAATATTATCCCCCTTGGGAGCTACATCTTTACTTAACAAAAAAGGTTTAAAAAATATCAAAAAACAAGAAGCAGGATGGTTTCAAAAGTATAAAACAGAAAAAAATACACTTTGTTTTTTACCTGCAAAACATTGGAGCAGACGCTCTTTATTTGATTTAAACAAAGTGCTTTGGGGTAGTTTTTCCATAGCATCGGAAAAAATAAAAATTTTCTTTGCAGGAGATACAGCCGAAGATTTGGAACTGTTTACAGAAGTACACAATGTTTTTCAAGGATTTGATTATTGTTTGATGCCCATAGGAGCTTATAAACCATCGTATGTTATGCAGTCAGAACATGTTAGTCCAAAAGAAGCCTTGAATGTGTATCAAGTTTTAAAGGGTAAATGTTTCATTCCCATGCACTACGCCACCTTCGACCTGTCGGATGAGCCCTTGGAAGAACCTATTCAGTATTTGAAACAAGAAGCAAAACGCATGGACATAGCAGATGAATTATGCATCATTCCTCTTGGAAAACCCTTTTATTTAGAGTAAGATAAACAAGTAAATAACAATTGATTATTAAAATATATGGCTGAAAAATTAATAGAAATAACGAGAAATGGAATTGTAGAAAGTATCCACAACGGCGATATTGCCATTACGAACAGTAGGGGAAAGTTACTGTATTATCACGGTAATCCCGAAAAATTCACCTATTTTCGTTCTGCTGCAAAACCCATTCAAACCATCAACGTCATACGAAGTGGAGCTTACGAGCATTTTGCTTTTACCGATGACGAAATTTCCATTATGTGTGCCTCGCATTATGGAGAACCTTTTCATTTAAAGACAGTTGAAAGTATATTGAAGAAAATAAATCTCAACAAAGATTATGTTTTGAGCGGAACAACCACTTCCTTAAATCCAGATTATGCCCTTCAATTGGCGTATCAACGGGCGGAATTAAACCAACTTTATAGCGATTGTAGCGGCAAGCATGGGGGAATGTTGGCTGTGTGCCAATTGAAAAATTATCCCTTAGAAAATTACTTACATCCGTCCCATCCTTGTCAGCAGGAGATTTTGGAAGATTTGGCTTATGTAAGCCAAATGGATAAAAAAGATATTCACATTGGAGTAGATGGCTGTTCGGCTCCTGTACATGCTTTGCCTTTGATTAATATGGCAATTGCTTACGCATCGTTTACATCTCCAAGTAATTTAAGTGATGATTATCAAGAAGCGGCATCTATTATATTTCATGCAATGAATAAACATCCTGAAATGATTAGCGGTACCAATGGTTTTTGTAGCCGCTTAATAGCTGCCAGCAAAAACAGTTTAATAGGCAAAATGGGAGCACAAGGCGTATATTGCGTAGGCATAAAAAACAAAGACATAGGTATTGCCGTAAAAATAGAAGACGGCTCTATGAATGTGTTAGCTCCGGTAGTTCTTGAAGTTTTATCTCAACTTAATTTAATTGATAATGAGAGTTTAAAAGAATTAGATGATTTTAGAATCATAGAAAATAAAAATGATAAAGGGACAATTGTAGGACAAATTAAACCCATATTTATGCTAAAAAAAGCATAATTTATTTTAAATATAGAAAAACTTAATATATTTTTAGTTTAAAAGTGGTTTGATATTAAAGTTTATCGTATTTTTGCATGTATGAATTATAAAAAAATGTCAAATCTTTAAAACAGAATTTTTATGAAAAGAAGTATTTTAATTTTATCGTTACTGTTTTCTTTCAGTATTGTTCAGGTGCACTCACAAGGTGTATTGAGAAATGTAGTTAAAAAAGCCAAAGAAATTACAAAAGAAATAGATACAAAAGAAGAAAACAAAACAACTACAACACCA
>JAAYRN010000270.1 GCA_012518765.1 Bacteroidales bacterium | reverse complement strand
GTTAGTTGTATTTTTTCGTCTGTTCCATGTCTATAGGGTGTTTGGGTATACATTAACAATTTGTCATTGAGGTAGTCATTTAAGTCTGTGGGATCAATTAAATAATAATCAGGCGTACTGAAAGTGTTGCCTGGAATAGCTGTTGAGGGATAATAAACCGCATAATTACCATCATCAAGGTCTGTGCCTTCGGTAAGGGTAAAAATAGCAGTATTGTCGTCGCTACTATTTTTAAAAGTAGCAGTAGCTTCTGGTGAGCCGTCAGTTGCGTCAAATAATGCTATTTTATCACTTCCATTCCAATTAATATAAGCTCCTGTAGCATCTCTAATTACATTAATTTTCTGATTATTTGTACTTTTGTTATAATTAATACCCACTTTAAGGGTGTCGCCTTGCTTGTCTTCTCGGCAAGCCGTCATGGCTATTAGGCTTGCTATGCTTAGTAAAATTAAAACTTTTCTCATAATGTGCATGGTGTTTTTGTTTTTTAATTACTTAATTAATCCCAAGATAAATCTTCTACCTCATCCCAGCTGGCTGCTGTTCCTTTACCTTGAGCCGTTCGAACACTTGCAGCAAAACCTTTTTCTACTTCAATTTCAATGATTTCTATATCGGGGGATATGTATTTTTCTTTTTCTGTAAAGAATGTATTACCTGATTTTTTCATAATGTTGAAATGCTTTTATCATTTTAAGTAAATAATGTCGCAAAAATACAAAATTATTTCCATATACAATGGTATTATACGCTGTTTTTTTACTAAATTATTATTTATATTTTAAGGATAAGTTTTTCTTTATTTTATTGATTAGCAAGAATATAGAATATAATGCTATTGGGAAGTACTTATTTATACACAAAAAACACATTTTCCACCTCTAAAAAATAGCCTATTTTTTGGAAGCTATACCACCTGCATCCATTAGAAACTAAGACAGTAAGTTTTCTTTAGAAACTTTGTGGATTTTTAAAAGTAACGCATGGAGCGAACGTATCTACCGTTGTGTTTTGCAGTATTAGCTCATGTTTTGTCCATTTTAATATTATATGCATTTGTCATTTGAAAATTGAGAGAAAGACCAATACTGGCTGGTAGTATTAGATGTTGGTTTGAACAGATCAAATCTATATAATTCTATTTCTTTTATTTTCAACCCATTAAACAAAAAGAGGTTGTTTGTACAAACAACCTCTTTCCACACAATAATTAAAATATAATTACGACTTAAAAATAAATATCTCTTTCGCCTTGATCTATTTGTTCTAAGTTTTTGTTTATGCTTTTTTGCAGATTTTCTTTCTTTATTTCACCCACCAATTCTTTGATAAGATTCATTCCTTTTGCTTTGGTTTCGGGTGTTGCAAAATCATTTAGGTATTCCCTGAACGTAAAAATAGCGTTGGGCATGCAGTATTCTTTTATGAGTCCGGGTTTTGCTAAGTCCATAAAATCCTGTCCTATACGTCCTTTTCGGTAGCAACCTGTACAGAAGGAGGGGATATATCCGCCGTCTATCATGCTGGATATAACTTCGTCTAAGTTTCTGTGGTCTCCCAATTGGAATTGACTTCCGGTTTTATGTCCTTGGGTATCTTCGGCGTAAGCACCTGGGTTTGTTCTTGAGCCTGCTGATATTTGGCTAATTCCGTATTGGAATAATTCGTTACGCAGGGAATCGCTTTCGCGTGTGCTCAATATAATTCCTGTATAAGGTAGTGCAATGCGAATGATGGCAATGATTTTTTTGAAATCATCGTCGCTTACTTTATGGGGTATGTTTTCGGGTAGGGGAGCACCTTCGGCTGGTTCTATGCGTGGGAAGCTAATGGTGTGTGGACCACAACCAAAGGCTTCTTCTAAGTGGCGTGCATGCTCCATTAAGGCTAATATTTCAAAACGATAATCGGCTAAACCGAATAAAACGCCCAATCCCACATCGTCAATTCCTGCTTCCATGGCTCTGTCCATGACCAATAAGCGATTTTCGTAGTCGGCTTTTGGGGTGTCGTTGGGGTGATAAATTTTGTATAAATCGGGGTCGTAAGTTTCTTGGAAACAAACGTAAGTGCCTATTTTTTCTTCTTTTAATTTGCTAAAATCTTCTATGGACATGGGTGCTAATTCCACATTGATACGGCGAACGTTATGTCCATTCTCAACAACGGCGTAGGTGGTGCGTATGGCTTCGCAAATGTAATTAATGTCGTTGGCTGGAGTTTCGCCACAAATCAACAACACTCTTTTGTGTCCTTCTTGTAACAATTCTCTTACTTCTGTTTCAATTTCTTTCATGTTTAGCACTTTGCGTTTCAGAGTTTTATTATCTCTTCTGAAACTACAATACAAGCAGTTGTTTATACAGCGGTTGCCTGTATACAAAGGGGCAAAAAGCACCAAACGTTTGCCGTAGATTTCTTGTTTTACATTTTTGGCTACTTCCATGATTTCGTATATTTGATCATGGTCGGTTACTCTCAACAGAGCTGCAACATCTTTTAAATCTAAGCCGTGTAATTCAGAGGCACGGTTTAATATTTCCTTTAGTTCGGCAGCTGTAGGGGCTTCACCTTCAATCAAAGAGTATAGTTTGTCTTTGTCAATGAAGTTTTTAAATTTTTTATTCTCACTCATAATTATAATGGATATTTATTTTTAAATTTTTATTTTTGATAACATTGATTTTGCTTCCACATGGGGCAGTCGCCCCAAACGACCTGTTAACGCATTTATTTCATTAATATTCCCTTCGATGATTAATGAAATAAAATTGAGTTCGTATTCGCGTATGGGAAGACCTTGGCGGGCTAAAATCAAACCGCCAGCATCGGAAAGAAGTTGATTGATTTTTGGAATTATTTCAGTGTCTGAAACAAGTATACTGATTGTGCCTATTCTCTTTTCCATTAGTACCTCCCTTTTGGATTAGATTGTTTATTAGTTATTTATATTTTGAAAGAAAGCCTACTTTGAATAAGATAACATCCGATTCTCAGTTTAAATTTCTCATTGCAAAGATAGTACTTTTTTTTATATTTCGGTGTTTTTATTTTTTGTTTTTTTATTAAAAGTGTTCATTGTTATTTGAACTCCTTGCAAAGCAAATGATTCTATTATTTTTTTGCTCATTTCAATGCTTGGTTTTATGATATTAGTTTCTTCTTCTTTAAAAGTTCCCAACACATATTCCACTTGATAACCCTGAGAAAAATCACTTCCTATGCCCATTCTCAGTCGTGAAAAATAAGAAGTATTTATAGTTTCTATTATGTCATTCAGTCCGTTATGAGTTCCTCCGCTTCCTTGGGGTTTTAAACGAATGCTGCCCATGGGCAAATCCTTATCATCGGTGATGATTAATAAATTTTCTATGGGAATTTTGTGTTTTTCAAGATGATAACGAACAGCTTTTCCGCTGAGATTCATATAGGTAGTAGGTTTGATTAACACAAGGCGTCTACCTTTGAGCCTACACACAGCCGAAGTAGCATAACGGTCTGATTCAAAGATTAAATCATGAGATTGAGCGAAAAAATCCAATGCCATAAATCCTATGTTATGGCGTGTGTTTTCGTATTCTTTACCTATGTTTCCAAGTCCTACAATTAAATATTTCATGTATTTAAAAATATGTGCAAAAGTAGTAAATTTTATCGTATATTCTGTGTCAGAAAGAAGATGAAAAATTAAATTACTCCTAAATAAAGAAAAATGCAATAAATAAATGTTTTCTTTGTTATTAATATCGTAATTTTGCATTATAAAACAGATGACATGAAAGAGGTTATTGATTTCCGTGTTTTGAAGATAGAACATTTTGAAAGCGAGGACTATTTGCTTGATATAACTCCTGTTGGGAAATCCTTACTTGCATGCAAACCGGGACAGTTTGTAAATATTTTGATTGAAGACTCTCCAACTACCTTTTTAAGAAGACCCATTTCTATTGGTGATATAGATGAGCAAAAAAATACTATGTCATTATATATTAAGCAGGTAGGAGGTGGAACTCGCAAACTTGCCACATTGAAAAAAAATGATATAGTAAACATAATTTATCCGTTGGGTAATGGATTTACAAGCCAAGATATACAATCGCCTTTGCTTGTAGGAGGCGGAACGGGTATGGCTCCCATGTTGTACCTATGTAAACATTTTAACAAACTGAATATCAAACCACATGTTTTGTTAGGAGGACGCACGAAAGCAGCTTTGTCGTTTGGGAAATGTTTTTCAGATATAGCTCACCTTCATATTACTACCGAGGATGGAAGTTTGGGTGAAAAAGGTGTAGTTACATCGCATTCTATTTTTCAAGAGATTTCTACGTTTGACCGTGTATATACTTGCGGACCTTCGGCTATGATGAAGGCAGTAGCTCAAAAGGCGGAAGCAGCTCGTATTCCCTGCGAAGTATCGCTTGAAAATACCATGGCTTGTGGATTTGGAGTGTGTTTATGTTGTGTAACTTCCACTACCACAGGCAATCGATGCGTATGCACGGAAGGACCCGTTTTTTTAAGTACAGAATTAACCGAATTTTAAACTATATAAAATACAATCATTATGTCAACAACATTTATTATAATAGGAATTATTGTCCTACTCATTATCTGGATTATTGCCATTTATAACGGCATGGTAAAAATGAGAAACAAAGTAGACAAAGAATGGCGAAACATTGACGTACAGTTAGAAAGACGCTACGCTTTGATACCTAATTTAATAGAAACTGTAAAAGGCTATGCTAAGCATGAGCAAGGAACGTTTGAAAAAATCACTCAATACCGTTCCCGTGCCATGAATGCACAAACTGTAGCCGAAAAAGCAGAGGCTAACAATCAACTAACAAGTGCTTTATCAGGATTATCTGTACAAATGGAAGCCTATCCTGAATTGAAAGCCAATACCAATTTCTTACAATTACAAGAGGAATTGGCTTCTACCGAAAACAAAATATCTTTTTCGAGAACCGTTTACAATGAAGTAGTTACCGATTATAACAACAAAATACAAATTTTCCCAAATAATGTATTTGCAGGCATGTTTAACTTCAGAGCAAAAGATTTATTCGAAGTAAGTACAGCAGAAGCTAAAGAAGTACCTAAGGTTTCTTTTTAAATTCTAAAGATTTATGTATGAAATAATTAGAAAAAATCAACGAAAATCTTGGATTATATTCTTTTTTATGGGATTGCTACTCATCTCATTGGGTGGTGCTTTGGGACATTTCGTATATCCAGATGACGTAAACTATCAAGGGGCAATTACAGGGATTTTTATTGCCATAATTATATGGGCAGTACAAACTTTTGTTGCTTTTTTGGGAGGAGATAAAATCATTCTCAATATGTCGAATGCACGGAAAATCAATGCAGACGATGATAAAGAATTGTATAACATTGTAGAAGAATTATCCATAGCATCGGGTTTGCCCATGCCTCAAGTATATTTGATACAAACACCAGCTATGAATGCCTTTGCTACAGGAACCAATCCCAAAAAAAGTATAGTAGCCATCACTTCAGGTTTGCGTGAACAACTGAGTAGAAATGAACTACAAGCTGTAATGGCACACGAAATGTCGCATGTATATAACAGAGATGTTAGGTTTATGACCTTTGCCAGTATTATGCTGTGTACCATAGTCATTATATCCGAAATACTTTTACGTTCGTTGGTTTTAGGTGGAGGAAGTACTAAAACCAATAGCTCCAATAAATCTAATTCCAAAAGCGGAGGCGGCGGCGGTGGTGGCGGTAGAGGGCAAATAATCATGCTTGTCGTAGTGATTGCTTTGGCTATTTTAGCTCCTATTTTGGCTCGTTTGTATTATTTTTCGCTTTCTCGCAAAAGGGAATACCTTGCCGATGCTACCGCAGTGAGTTTTACCAGAGACCCAGAAAGTTTAGCCAATGCATTGGAAAAAATTTCAGGCGATGTAAATGTTTTTGATCCGGGCAAAATGGCTGCTGCTATGTGCATTAGCAAACCCAAATTGAAAAAGGATAAAGAAAATTTATCGTCTACACATCCACCTATCAGCAAACGCATAGACATTTTAAGAGCAATGTCGGCAGGTACTGACTATGAAACATATAGAAAAGTATATGCATCTATAATTGGTAAAAATGATTTACCAGACAATAAAAAAAGTGCTTAAAAAGTGCCTATATTTGAACTGCCTAATGAAATTATATTTCCCAATCCTGAATTAGCCGAAGAAGATGGATTGTTAGCCGTTGGTGGCGATTTGTCGCCCGAACGATTGTTGGCGGCTTATTCTACAGGCATATTTCCATGGTATAGCGAGGAAAGCCCCATATTGTGGTGGACGTTGAATCCTCGATTAATACTGTTGCCCAAGAAAGCCAAGTTTTCAAAAAGTTTGTTGAAATCCGTAAAAAACAATGAATTTGAAATAAGAATAGATACTTGTTTTCAAGATGTTATAGAAAAATGTGCTTTTGTGAAACGTAAAAATCAAAAAGAAACTTGGATTACAAACGACATGATAAACGCATACATAAAACTACATAAATTAGGTTACGCTCATTCGTTTGAAACTTTTCAAAATAATAAGTTAGTAGGTGGATTATATGGCGTGTCCATAGGAAAAATGTTTGCAGGCGAATCTATGTTTCACCTTGTAAGCAATGCCTCAAAGGTGGCTTTCTATCATTTAGTTGCGTATATTAAAAAAAGAAATTTCAATT
>JAAYRN010000269.1 GCA_012518765.1 Bacteroidales bacterium | reverse complement strand
GAAATACAAAACTACAAAAAAGAGTAATGGGAGATACTAAAAAATATCTCCCTTACTTTCTAACTTTTTTTATCGGACAATAGTGATAAAAATACAACTTAGAAGTTTTTATATTTGAATAAAAAAGAAAAAAGTCAGTAATTAGGACTAAAAGAGTTAATTAGTAAGTGGGAATAATTGTTTTATTTGTTGATTTTCAGAAGATTGTATTTTGTTTTTATTTTTACTGATTTTAGCAAAAAAAAATGATAAAAAATTTTTATCTTTGCATATTATTACACAAGAAATGAAATTGAAAAATATCAAATATATAATAAGCCATTTATTGGTTTGGGTTTTTATTTTAGGTGTTCATTCTCAGACTGTTGATTTTTCTCAACTTGTTTTTGATAATCACGTATACCACGAAGACATACTATCGGTAAAAGTGGGAGTAACGGGACATGCTACTCAAGAAGTAGAAATGGCAAAAGCCAAAGCCATAGGGGCTGATAACCTCGCTTTTTTTCCTCCCGTGATTCGTTTGCATACAAGCGATAAAATCAAAGTTACTTTTGATGATTTGAGCGGTGAAATAAAATACATGAGATACACACTCATTCATTGTACTTACGATTGGAAACCCACTAACACACTGAATCCTAATGAATACCTAAATCGTTTTACAGAAGATGATATTATAAATTATTCTTTTTCGAGAAATACCATACAACCCTATGTTTCGTTTTCGTTTAGTTTTCCCAACGAGCATATTGAAATCAGTAAATCGGGGAATTATTTATTGTATATATATGAAGAGCAGGGGAGTAAAATAATTCCTCTTGTTAGCAAACGCATTATGGTTGTAGAGGATTTGGTTACCTTAACGGCAGACATTATACAATCGTCAAATATTCCAGAACGTTTTACACATCAGGAAATTAATTTTCAAATCAATTTAAATAATCAACGATTTAACAGTCCCGCTTCCAACATAAAAGTACTCATCATGCAAAACGAACGATACGACAATGCACTGTTGGTAACAAAACCCTATGTCAATCAGGGAAATATTTTGCAGTATAACGAAAGGGGGGGTGTAACGATAGAAGGTGGAAACGAGTTTAGAACTTTCAATATCAAAAGCTTGAGAATGACTATGGAAAATATTGAAAAAATAAGTTATTACGATGACGACTACTACGTTTATATATACACCGATGAGGATAGGCAGTATAAAGCCTATGCAAATCACATCGATATAAATGGGTATTATTTTAACGAAACCAGCGATTTTGCTACAGTTGGAGAAGCCGATTATGCCCATGTGTTTTTTCGTTTAAAATACGACAAACCTTTCCAGGGCGATATTTATGTATTTGGCGAACTTACCAACTGGCAATTGCAAGAAAACGCAAAACTGACTTATAAAGAATACGCAAGAACGTGGCAAACCGATTTATATTTAAAATCAGGCTATTACAATTATATGTATCTTTTTCTACCCGAAGGAAGTTCTGTTGCTACCGCTAGTTTGATAGAAGGTTCGCATTGGGAAACAGAAAATCGTTATACTTTTTATGTATACTATAAATCAGACCGATCTTCCTACGATAGAATTATTGGTTACAATTCTAAATATTCATTTCCAAAAAATAAATAAGAAAATATGGATATGCTACTCAAAATTTCAAAAGAACTTAACTTACACCTTGATTTTGTAAAAAATGTCATTGAGTTATTGAACGAAGGGGCAACCATTCCCTTTATAGCTCGTTATCGTAAAGAGGCTACGGGCAGTATGGACGAAGTGATGATTATTCGTTTGCAAGAGCGTTTTAATCAATTAACGGAATTAGAAAACAGAAAAGTTACCGTTTTAAGCTCCATAGAAGAACAAGGAAAACTGACGGATGAATTAAAGAAAAAAATAGAACAAGTCGAAACGATGTACGAGTTAGAAGACTTGTATTTACCCTATAAACCCAAGCGAAGAACACGAGCAAGCATAGCCAAAGAAAAAGGATTAGAGCCTTTGGCTCAGCGTTTATACAAGCAAGAAAAGGGCAATGTAGAAGAATGGGCAAGTCCGTATATCAATGAAGAAAAAGGAGTTAACAACGTAGATGAAGCCCTGCAAGGTGCTTGCGATATTTTAGCCGAATTTGTAACCGAACATGAAATTTCACGTGCTAAAATGCGTAAATTATTTGAACAAAAAGCAAAAATCACTTCCAAAATCATAGCAGGCAAAGAGATGGAAGGGAATAAGTACGAAATATATTTTGATAACTCAGAAATAATCCGAAAAATATCCTCTCACCGCTTGCTTGCCATGTTGAGAGGCGAAGACGAAGGTTTTTTGCGTGTAAAAGTAGAACCCCAAGAAGAAGATGCATTGGATTTATTGTACGGTATTCATTTAAAGGCAGATAATGAAGCAGCAGGCTGTGTTGCCGATGCCATAGACGATTGTTATAAACGCCTGCTACAACCTCAAATGGAGACCGAAATGCGTCAAGTAGCAAAAATACGAGCAGACGAAGAGGCTATTCGTGTTTTTTCCGACAATGTACGCCAACTTTTATTAGCTCCTCCTTTGGGCGAAAAAGTAGTGATGGCAATAGACCCAGGATTCAGAACAGGTTGTAAATTAGTAGTTTTAGATAAGTATGGAAAATTAATAGAACATACCACTATTTATCCACATCCTCCACAAGTAGAAGTGTTTGAGGCAAATAAAACAGTTAGAGAATGGACTGAAAAATACAAAGTAGAAGCCGTAGCCATTGGTAACGGTACCGCTGGACGAGAAACCGAAAATTTTATTCGCCATGTAAATTTTGAAAACAAACCATTGATAGTCATAGTAAATGAAAATGGAGCTTCGGTGTATTCCGCTTCCGATGTGGCACGCGAAGAGTTTTCCAATCACGATATTACCGTCAGGGGTGCTGTTTCCATAGGACGCCGTTTGATGGATCCCCTTGCCGAACTGATAAAAATTGACCCTAAATCTATAGGAGTAGGTCAGTATCAACACGATGTAAATCAGAAAAAACTACAAGAAAGTTTAGAGCAAACAGTAGTAAGTTGTGTAAATGCCGTTGGTGTGGAGGTAAATACCGCCAGCAAGCAATTACTTTCCTTTGTGTCGGGTATTGGTCCAGCGTTGGCTGAAAATATTATTGCTTATCGCAATGAAAATAAAGGTTTTAAATCTAAAGCAGAACTAAAAAAAGTAAAGCGTTTTGGCGAAAAAGCCTTTGAGCAAGCAGCGGGTTTTATTCGCATTCGAGATGCCAAAAACCCATTGGATAGTAGTGCCGTACATCCCGAAAGCTATCAAATAGTGGAAAAAATGGCTCAATCCATACAATGCTCTATTCGCGATTTGATGGAAAAAGAAGAACTACGCAAGCAAATCAATATCAGAGAGTTTATTACCGATAAATTCGGTATACCCACCTTAACCGATATTATGGAAGAATTGGCAAAACCCGGACGCGACCCTCGTCAAGAGTTTGATTTATTTGAATTTGACCACTCTATAACCGATATTTCCGACCTAAAACCCGGCATGGTATTGCAAGGTGTAATTGTAAATATTGCAGCTTTTGGATGTTTTGTCGATATAGGTGTACAGCAAGATGGATTGGTACACATTAGCCAAATGTCGAAAAAATACGTAGACAATCCCAATAAAATTGTCAAACTAAACCAAAAAGTAATGGTCAAAGTATTGGAAGTAGACACACAACGTAAGCGTATTAGCTTAACTATGAATATTGATTAAAACTGTTACCGTGAAAGAAAAAAGTAAGAAAAAAGAAAAAGTTTTTTTGAAAAAACCCGAATATCCGGGTGGGGAAAAAGCCTTGCAGCAATTTATAACTTCTCATTTAAAATACCCTGAAGATGCTTTAAAAGAGGGTGTTCAGGGAGTGGTTACCGTTGCTTACGAGGTAAATGATAATGGAGAAATTGAATCAGCCAGAATAATTAAAGGTTTGCATCCTTCTTGCGATGAGGAAGCCCTTCGTTTGGTGCGTATGCTTCAATACGGAAAAGCCTATAATCACGGTGTACGTGTCAAATCAAACCACAAAGCGAATATTCATTTTCGACTGCCTCAACAAAAAGCTGTTCGTTTGCAAGTAAGTTATGATTCAACAACTCAACAAGATATAGAAACCACAAAACCCAAGGAAAAAGAAGAATATACCTATAGTATTCGATTGTAAAATTAGTTTATAAAAAACTAACTTACTTCACCCATGCGTTGGTGAGCCATATAAATTCCTCAACCGAAAGCTGTTCGGGTCGTTTGTTGAAAATAGGGTCTTGGGTCAATGATTCGGGGAAAGATATTGATTTTAAAGAATTTCTAAGAGTTTTACGCCTTTGGTTGAAAGCAGTTTTTACCAAGGTTTTAAAATCTTGTTCGTTGCAGTTTATTTTTTTTATTTCATTGCGTGTCAATCGAATCACACCCGATTTAACCTTGGGAGGAGGGTCAAAAACATGCTCATCAACTGTAAATAAATATT
>JAAYRN010000268.1 GCA_012518765.1 Bacteroidales bacterium | reverse complement strand
ATTTGAATCTAAACGTAATTTATTTAATAATACGTGGTCGTTAGTCGAGGCATTGGTAAACCATATCATTTTTGGAACTATTTCATCTACATTTATAATAGTATGCACTTTTATTCCTCCTTTATGTATTCAATTTCTGATTTAGCGTGATTTTCCAATGTTTCTTGGTCTGTCTTGCCTTTATATTGCGTTTTGTCTAACGCAAGGATTTGTAAGGTCGTTCCGCCTACTTCAAAAAGGTTATATCTTTCTGTTGTTCTTACTTGCCCGCCTTTGTAGTCAATGTAAAAGTATAAGTCAAGTTTGTTGAAATTGTTGAAAATAAGTATTCCACCGTCTTTTGTTTCAATTACGGACTTGTTGTCAACTGTCGCACTATTTTGAGCTTGAACAGAAATGTAAGTCAGAAATAATGTTGCGAAAAGTAATTTGAATTTTCTTGTCATATTTTTTTATTGTTAGTGTGATGTCTGGTTGCATTACTGCCAACGTTCGGCGGCTTGCCGAAGGCGGGGCAACACGAACGCTGCCACAAAGATAAAAATTTCATCGCCACGAATCACGCCGCCACGAAGATAATGCCCCGTTTTTGGCAAACAGCTTGTTGCCTGCCGTATATTTCATTTCCCCATCCTTTTGCACTCTCAATGATTATTGTTTCAATCAGCGTTATCTAAGCGTTTGATACATTCTTTTATAAAGTTTGGACAATCGGATATTTCAAGATTGGCAAAGGCTTCTTTCCACAATACGATTTTATGTTTTCCATTATAAATATGAGAGGATGATTTTTTTTGAATTAAAAAAATGTATTCTGTTTTAACACCAAGAATTTCTTCCATCAGATGTTTTTGAATAGATAATTGTCCAATATTAGAAATTTTCCGCCTGTTGAAAATCGTTTTTTCGATACTTTTAGACGGGTATATTCCCTCGATGCTTTCAAATTTAGCCTCAATACAGATAGCCGTATTATGACTTGTATGAATAACGATATCTGGTTTAGCGTTAAAACACCATTTAAACTTGCAAACTTTCAAAAAATCATCATTGTCTGGAATATTTTTATCATAATTCGCTATACTCCAATTACTAGGGCTAACGATGTTCTTTGATGACAATGCTCGTTTTGCTCCAAAGTAATCATTGAAATCAAATATTGTCAAATTTTCCAATTCTTGCCTATTGCTCGGTTGTAATAAGTCCAATATTAACTTTCTTTTGAAATCATTCCCTTGTTTGATATTATTCCATAAATCTCTAATATAAGCATATTCCAAGTAGATGCCCAGTTCATTGTCCGTGATTAGAAAATCGCTTCCAATTGTATTGATAAATTGAGTTAGATTATTTCCTGTCAAAAGTATGTGATAAAAAATTGCAGCTAAATTCCTTTCTTCACGATTTATCATGTAGTAGCCATCATTGTAATTAAGGAGTTTTCTTATATTCATCATTTCATCTCCTTTATTTTTGCAAGAGCTTTCTTTATTTGGTCTTCATCAAGTTCTAAATAATAATCAATCGGATAAATTTTACCATCAACGTAATAAACAATAGTCCCATAGTTGTTTGTAGTATAGATTTTTTTTATCTTTTTTGTCTTTTTGTCAATTCTGATATGTTCCATATTCTCATCAAACATTCCCCAATCAGCATATTTTATCGTTCCGATAGGAGTGATCTTGATGTTTTTTTGGAGACTTTGAAGCAAAGACTTTTTTATTAACATTTCTATAGGGTTTATTTGATAAATAGTTACGACTATATATTTCTCTTTTGTTGTTCCATACGATGAATTATAATCGGTTTCCTCAACATATCCTATGTTCAATTTTTCTCCGTGTAGATGTTTGGGGATTATCGACAGCAATTCTTCTTGGATTTTCATTGGGATAGGTGTCATTTCCGACATCACATCTGTTACGATTTCATTTAATGTTGTGGAGTCTATATCGCGTAATTTCATTAACAAATCCACATATTCTTTTTCCTCCTCCATTATTTTCTTTCTTTTCTCCTCTTCTTGTCTTTTTTCCTCCTTCTTTTTTTCCTCTTCTTGCCTTTTCTTGTCTTCTTTCAGTAATCTTTTTTCTTTTTCAGATGGAGTTTCTTTTAATAGTATAGAATAACTAATAAAATGAGATTTGTAGGGATAATCAATCATCACATTTCCCTTATAATCGCCTATTTCAAAAACAAAAGACATATTATCTCCATAAGCATAAATCCCATACTCAGCAGTCAAGCCACGTGCAACATTTAATGCTAAATTGGTATTTTCCCAATATGGAATAGATACAACAACTATTACAATTGTATCATTCTCGTTTCTAATAGTAGTTGTTTTCCACTCATAATTGTTTGTTGCTGGATTTTGAACACCCTCGTAAACGGTGAATTGATTACTCTGCTCAGAAATATATTTTTCTCTATAATCCATAATCATACCATATGGCTTTGCATCTTTTGTCAAACGATTTTTAACAGTTGTAAACGATTCGCTTACATCAATTCCTGTAAGTTTTTTATAGAATCCGAACTGTCCATAAACATTAACATTCAAAAGCATAGACAAAAAAATAAATCCCATTACTTTTGTTCGCACATTTTTGCATTTTAAATTGACAATATTTTGTAATTTCATCTGATATAAATTTGTTTTTATCCCAAATTGTCCATTAGAGATTTCAAGTAGAAAAATCAAATTCAAAATTCGATGATTTATCCCAAAGTTTTCGTATCCATGCCCTTCTATTCATTTGGAGAGCCATTTTTACGATTACCTT
>JAAYRN010000267.1 GCA_012518765.1 Bacteroidales bacterium | reverse complement strand
AAATGTAGATGTCCTTTCAATCTCCCTTTGTAATCAAAAATAATTACAGACTTTCCGAATAAGAAAAAAGTATTGTAATTGAAAATATTGTTGAAGAAATTTTTAAACAGTTAAAAATAAGGAAAACTAATTTTTGATAAACTTTCGTACCGTTGATGGATTATTTGCTTGTTTAACCGTAATAAAATAAATTCCATTTGCTAAATTCGATACATCCAACGAAAATGTTTGTTTATAACTGCGATGTTCGCTTAATTTGCGTCCGTTTATATCGGATATAATAAACGTAAAATCAGGTGTTTCTTGAAAAGTTTTTATATAAATATAATCTGAAGTAGGATTGGGATATATGATAACAATATGATTGTCTGTCATTTCATTTGTACTATTTTCCGAAAGCATTCGATAGGCTTTTCTGAAGTCAGGTATACCATAACCATAAGATGAATCGGAATGATTGTATAAATGTGAGCTCTGACGAATAGCTTCCATAATTTCCAAACTTGATTTTTTGGGGAATGCTTGCCACAAACAAGCAGACAATCCCGAAATTATAGGAGCGGCAAAAGATGTTCCATTTCCCTTAGACAGTGTATCGTATATTGTACAATATGCAGTATTCCAACCTACAGAAGTAATATCAGGTTTTACATAATCAAAAGTGGCATGTCCTATAGAGCTAAAACTTGCCACTATGCTATCGGTATTCATGGCGGCTACACAAAGTGCATCGGGGGCATCGGCGGGAACAGATATATAACGCCAATATTTATCGCCCTGATTCCCTGCTGAAATACTCACAATACATCCCTTTTGTGCCAATTTGCTGGCAGCTATAGAGGCTACACTTCGTTTGCCATTCAAATCGCTAAACGTATGATTTTGTTCTCCTATATCAAAGGTAGTATATCCTAAAGATGAATTTACGACATCGGCTCCCAAACTATCGGCAAACTCAGCTCCCGCTGCCCAATAATATTCTTCCGATATATCTTCATAATATGACATTTCTGTACGAATCAAAAAATAATCAGCATGCGGTGCCGTACCTACATACGTATAAGGTCTGTTTAATGCCATAGTTGATAAAACCATGGTTCCGTGAGTTCCATCACGATAAATATTATAATTTTCTTCGTTAGCGGCATCGTGAGTTCCTAAGAAACGATTTGATTGAAAAAAATCACTAAAAAACTCAAGTGTATCCAGGCTATTATAACCGTTATCCAACATGACTATAAGCATATTATCTCCCTTATAGCCCAATTGGTGTAAATAATGACCGTTGTGTATGCCTATTTGCTTTGCCGCTTCTCCGTAATAAGCCAAACCTGTGGTATCGTGAAAGGTTTCCAATTGATTGAAAAAGGAATAATTTCTATCCGTAAATTGAATATCTAAGTTATTGTAATCAATTTCATGTAGTTGGGTGATTTTATTTATAAATGTAATGTATTTTAATGTTTCTAATAGTAATTGATTGTTACACGTAATTACCACATAATTCATCCATTTAGATTGAGTTACAATCTTTATAGCCGAAAATGTTTTTAAAAAATCAATATAATTCTCGTTAATGGGCAAATCTTCTTCGGTAATCGGAATATTTAGCCTCATTCTCTTTTCTATGGCTTTGGACGACAAAAAAGTTTCGGGTTTACTGACAATATGCGATGAGTTATTTTTGTCGGTAAAAGTTACGACATACATGTCTTGAGGTTGAGAAAACCCGTAAGCAAATGAAAACAAAAACATTAGGATTAGATATTGTTTCAATCGCATTTTTATTTTTT
>JAAYRN010000266.1 GCA_012518765.1 Bacteroidales bacterium | reverse complement strand
TGCTAAAAAATTATTTTGCCTTGTTTCTAAAATTTTATCATTATACGAAACGCCCGGTGTTATTAATTCGGTAACTCCTCGCTTGACTATGGTTTTAGTTTGCTTTGGGTCTTCCAATTGCTCACAAATAGCCACACGCAAACCCGCTCTAACCAATTTGGGTAAATAAGTGTCTAAGGCATGATGAGGAAAACCCGCCAATTCGACCGAAGCCGCTGCTCCATTAGCTCTTCGCGTCAAAACAATATCTAAAATTTTGGCTGTTTTGATGGCATCTTCACCAAATGTTTCATAAAAATCTCCTACGCGAAACAGCAACAAAGCATCGGGATATTTCACTTTAAATGAATTATACTGCTTCATTAGGGGTGTTTCTTTGGGCGATTTTTTAGTCTTTTTTTCTTCCAATTACAATAAATTTTTATGTTGCAAAAATAGCATTTTTTTGCTTTTTATTTTCCTTATTACAATATAATTAAAAAAAACAAGAAAAAAAATGATTTTATAACTATATTTTTTATACTTTTGCAAACTAAATACAGATGTAAAAAAAATAACACTTAAAACATAAAAAAATGAAAAAGATATTATTATCTATAGCATCAATGGCATTTATCGTAGGTGTAAATGCCCAAGTTCAAATCACACCTATCAAAGAGACACCTCATCAAGAGCCTAAGTCTAAAGAAATTATACTCCCTCCTAAGGATGAGTTTAAAATGACACAAAAAGCATTTGAAAAATTGGGTTGGGTTAATACCTTAAGTTACCTATCTAATTTAATGGGTGAAAATCAGGTAGCTCAATTCAACCAATCGCTAACTGGTATGACATTACTTCCAGACACATGTTTAACTGTGTATGCAAAGGATATTTTCAGTCCTGGACTCATAGGTATGGGATTTGTTTTAGACCCCTATTCTCCTGTGTTTAGCGATGACTTCACATCTGGAATATTCCCCACACCTCCTGAGTTTACCTACAACTACAGATTAGATACCATTATGTTTCAAGGATTATACTATTTGGGAAACAAAGAATATGACGCAAGCAGTCCTGATACGTTGAGAATTTATTTAACTTCTGTAGCTCCTTACAGAGGAGAAAGAGATCATTACTTAACTGTTTACATGGGTGGAGATAGAGATACCTCATATTTAATTCCTAAAATTTCAGTTACCGGAGCTAATCAAACCAAAGGAGCAACCATAGTTCCTACTTCGCCTAATACTGTATGCATTGATTACATTCTTCAAGAAGAAGACACTGTATACAAATGGGATTCAGCAGGACAATCATGGATGAGATGGACTAATTTTGAAATTCCTTTAACTTATGATGGAGTTACACAAAATGGTTTTGAAGTACCTTATGGAGATGCCCTTTCAATAATGATTCATTTTATTCCAGGTTATGATTACGAATTAGGTGACACCTTGTATTGGGGTGAAGTGGTTGGAGACGAATGGGCTGACGGATATCCACTTCGCGTAAACAATCAATTCTCACTTCGTTATGGAACTTTAAAAGATGTTAATAACGAGTTTGCAGATCCCATAGGTTATAACACTCCTACTGGATTGTATCGCCAACACAGATACCAAATGTTTGAAGGCGAGTCTGCTTTCTTAAATGAGTATTACTATCCCATGCCCAATTCACTTGCCTTGATATGGTTTGCTCTAAGCGTTGACGAAGATGAAGGCGGAGTAATTGACGTTCAAGTAATGGAAGCAAATGACATTGTATCTAAAATTTATCCCAATCCTGCTAAAGATAACGTAATTATCGACTTAAAAAGCAGCGAGCGTGCAACTATCAAACTATATAACATATTAGGACAAGAAGTTAAATCAACATCTTCTGATAACATGCAAACTATCATGAATGTATCTGATTTAAACGCTGGTATTTATATAGTAAAAATAGACC
>JAAYRN010000265.1 GCA_012518765.1 Bacteroidales bacterium | reverse complement strand
TATTTCAATATATAATACCATAGAGGAATTGGATGTCTTTCATTAGCTGGTGTTTGTGGGGTTTTAAGATCGGGGCTCCAGTGTATTTTTCCATAATCACTTCCGTTTAGTCCGTTTCCGCTTCCAGTACCAACAAATCCATCTTGCATCATTTGCACATTTGTACTTCCTAACATATCTAAATCTACGTCTACGGTTCCTTTATTATCTCCAATTCCTTGTATGGAGGAATTGAATGAAGTACAGAAATAGCAATTTTCAAATTTCCCTAATTTTGTATTTTCACCACAAAATCCACCAAATGTAGCTCCACTTATAGGGTTGGTTACGGTGTATGCACTTTTTACCTTGCTGTTGTTTAAGCCTACAAAACCTCCGTTGGTTCCTGGTCCTGAAACACTTCCTTTAGCAAAACAATAGGTAACAATTAGTTTCATTCCGTCTGAAGTATCATTAACTCCTACAAAACCTCCGCCGTAATTAGTGGTAGCTGTTACTTTTACATTAGAAAAACAATCGGAACATGCGGTATATAGGGTTCTTCCTACAAAGCCTCCTACTGCCTCGCTTCCTTCAACTGTTCCTGTGAGCACGTAGCAAGAATCAAATGCACAATGTTCGGCATAGCCTATCAAGCCTCCTACATGTTTTCCGCCTTTAATATTTACATTCTCAAGTAAAACGTTTGATACTCTCAAAGTGGTTCTGGTATTGTAAGATTGCATAAAACCAAATAAACCCACGTTATCATTTGTTCCTGTAATGCGTAGGTTTGATATTACCTTATCGTTTCCTTGACAGTTTCCAAGAAAAGGGAACTCTTCCGTACCTATAGGTGTCCACTCGTGATTACCCAAATCAATGTCTTCGGCTATAGAAACTGTGGAAACTTTAAAGTCTAATGAACCGTTATTGCATTGTTGGGCTATCCATGCCAATTCGGCTCCGTTGGTAATGGTGTATATGTTTTTAGAATGTGTTACGGGTGTGATGGTTGTGCCATCCCATGTGTTTTGTGCAAAGAGTGAATTTGCAACAAAAAACAAAACAAAAAATGTAAGTATCTTTCTCATATTTCAAGTATTTAGTTCAGTTATTATTTTAATGTATGCAAAAATAAACATATTTTTTGATTTTCACAAGAAAGTAGAGCAAATTTTCATTTATTTAAGTGTTTAATAAGCAAGTATTTAGAATTATTTTTATCACTCACGGGTATTTTTTCTCTTTTTTTACTCTCAAAATGGCATATTTTAAAAATATTATTATTTTTTTTAAAACGGATAGCCTATTCCTACGGAAAATACAATGTCTTTGAAGGATACTTTTTTGTTGATCCATTGCATGGATTTTTCTTTGGCTGGGTTATAAATTTGCAAAGCAGCATCCAATCGAATAACAAAAAACGAAAAATCTAAACGTAAGCCAGCCCCACTTCCTATGGCAATTTCCTTATAAAATTTATCCCATTGAAATTCGCCTCCAGGTAAATCTATATTTTTCTTAAAATTCCATATATTCCCAGCATCTGTAAAAAGGGCTAAATGTAAAAATCGGTAAATAGGGGTTCTGTATTCTATGTTCCACTCTATTTTTATGTCGCCTGTACTCTCTAAATTAGAAGTAGCTCCCATATAACTTCCCGGTCCTAATGTCCTTAATCGCCAAGCTCTCATACTATTTGAGCCTCCTAAATAAAAACTTTTTTCAAAAGGCAGGGTCAATGAGTTTTTAGTAGTAGGCACCCCTACTCCAAAATCAGCATGAAGTACCAAACTTGACTTTTTACCTATCATAATATTATAGGCGTAATCAATATTTCCCGACACATAGCTGGCAAAAGGAATTCCCCAAAAGGCATATTGCTCATTGTCGTTTTTATTTATCTTTAAAGCATTAAAAATCAAATATAATGTATTTCCATACGCATCTGCATTAAACCTTAGAAGATAGAAATTTTGCCGTTGTTTTCCTCTATGATTTGTATAAATAAGTTGATAATTAGAACCTATTAATAAATGGTCTGTATATTTATCCCTAATTCGTTTGCTTAAATGCTGAATTTCTTTATTGAATACAGAATCTGGATATATTTTTATTAAACTGATACTCAATGGTGTTAATACATGAGAAATACGCGAAGAGGTATTCCATTCGTACCTAAACCCTGTGCTTAATATAAAACGTGTATAGTGGTCTTGTTTTCGGTAATTACCTCCTATATTGATTATGGTTTTACTTCGAATTCTTTTTGATATATTTTGTTGGTTTACAGGAAATAAGAAGCGAGAAAACTCCATTCCAATGTCTCCACCTACTTCAAAGTTTCGGAATCTCCAAATTTGTTCGCTATTTTCGTCTGTTTGTCGCTGAAATTCGTTTGCATACATTCCTGTAATGGAAAATATTTCTCCTGATTTGAATGTATTTCTGTTTGAATAGCTCATATTTATTCCTATTCCAAAATCTTTGCCTATATTTTTCCCTAATAAATCGTAATGCAAGCTATTTCTCTCCATTTTTGAAAGCTGTATCGTACTGTTTACATATCCGGTATCGGAAGCAGGATTTGCTTTACTTTCTTCGGTTTCTTTGAAACTGATTTTAATAAAGTTGAAATTTCGCATGTCGCTGTATCTGTTGTAAGTTCGCTTGATTTCAAAAGCTTTATACAAATCGTTAGGCGAAAAACTCAAGGGATACACCAAGGTTTTAGGGTTAAAATCTATTTTTTCTGTGTATAAAATTCTATAGGTATTGGTATCTGTTTTGCGAACAATTTCGGTGTACGTAATAGTATCTACCTGTATTTCAGAACTAATAAAATTAGAAATAATATCTATATTTTGTATGTAATATTTTCTATGCTTTCCCTCTATTCTTTGTTCGTTTACCGTGTATTCTGGATTCAAAACATCTATAACAACATTAACTGTATAATTGGAAAGATTGGTATCTACTCTGAAAACGATATAGTTTTCGGTGAAATTATAATAACCTGTGTTGTTTAATTCAGTCGTTATTCGGCTGCGTTCGGCTGCGAACACATCTACATCGAAGTGATTCCCATTTTTGACTAAGCATTGAAGCGTATCTTTGAATATAATTTGTTCAATATGGGGGTCTTTTATACGGTATTTGATGGAATTTATTTTACATGGAGTTCCTGATTTTATATTATATATGGCTTTGGCTTTCTTTTTATTTGTTTTTTTTATTTTTATTTCATAGTCTACTTTTGCATCGAAATAGCCTTTGTTTTTCATGTACATTGAAATTTGCGACTGTGAATACTCTAAGAGTGTCGTATCTAAGAGTACCAAAGGTTCGCCAAAATTTTTCCGTATCCATTGTTTGGTTTTATTATCTTTAGTCGAGTCTTTGGGTAGCATGGATTGATATATTCCTGCACGCCAGAAAAATAGATTAAAAGATTTTTTATTTGTCATCGGACGTACAACGTAAATAATATCCGAAATGGGTATTTCCTTTTTGTCGGCAACTACCTTGTTTTTAACAAGCATGTATTGCCCTTCTGTCAATTTACGGGTAGGAGTACATGAGGCAAAAAACAACATTCCTATTAGAAGGTATAAACTATATTGTTTTTTATGTTTTTTCATGATTTACAATCTTTTATCTCATGTCTATCACTTCTATATCCTTGTATTGGTTAGGATTGAAAATAAATAAGCTATTGTTTAGTTTTGGGTTTTTTATAAATGTGTCAAAACCATAAGTATAGGTATAACCATTGTATTCTGAGATACTTATTCTTAATATTTCCGATTTATTTTTATCTATAACAAGTCGAACCTTGAAAAAGGAGGATTTTTGTAAGGGATATAAATCTATAATTTGTGTAATGAGTCCTTTTTCTGTTGTTTCGCGTACAAATACCGAGCGATAATATTTTTTATAGTTATTGATGAGTTTGATGGGATTGATTGCGTTTTCTTCATCCGAAGGATCGTAAGGCGATATGCTTACTTCGTTTTGGTTGGGCAAATAGCTCCACACATTTACCGAATCGCAATATATATGTTGTGCAGGTACTTGTAACTTATATTTATCTCCTTTTAACCAAAGATTTCCCTTGATAATATCCATTGTTTTGTTGTCTTTTTCCGTACGTAGCGAAAATTTAATTTCAGCGGTTTGTATGGTTTTTAATTTTTTCTGAACAACAGCCAACACAGCGACAGACTCATCGTCTTTAATTTTTTTAGACGGTTCTTGTGCGTTTCCTATCAAAAAACAGATTAAAATACCGATTATAAGATTGGTTTTTTTCATTTTTATTCTCTTTTTTCTTTATTTATAGTATAAAAACTAAGCCAAACTATACGAAATTCTTAGCTAACTCCCAATTCTTTTAATTTTT
>JAAYRN010000264.1 GCA_012518765.1 Bacteroidales bacterium | reverse complement strand
TATTGAGCTGAGTAAGCGTATCGGAGCCTAAAATTACTATCGAAAATTTAGGCTCCGATACGCTTACTCAGCTCAATATAGCGTATAAAGTAGAGTCGATAACCTATAACTACCAATGGGAAGGCTCACTCGCATTTAAAGAAACAGAAAGCATTGTACTGCCTCACGTAGATATAGTTAGTGGAGATTATACGTTGACAGTGTGGATAGTGGATAGCGATGAAAATCCAAGCAACGACACACTTTCCACCTCTTTTACCTTTCAAAAAGGAATATCATTCGTAAGTAATATAAAAACAGATATGTATCCCGAACAAACCTCATGGATACTAAAAGATACAGAGGGTAATATCATAGCTCAAAATCCAATAGGATTGATGCCTCAAACAGTTTATAACGATACATTTTGTTTAGATACAGGATGTTATGATTTTGTGATTTACGATTCAAACGGCTTACATGGAAACAATGGAAGTGGAGCGGGATATTATTACCTTTATCTAAATCGTGAACACATATTAAGTGGCGTTCGATTTGAAGGAAAAGACAGCATACGATTTTGCATAGATAAAACTTCATCTATACGTGAAAATGAATTGCAACATACAGATTTTAAAGCAATTATTTATCCCAATCCAGCTCACACAATCGCTACTATTTCTATAAATGAATACCCCTTTAACGAGAAAATTTATGCGAATATTTACTCCTTAGACGGAAGAAAAATACACTCAACTCACTTAAAAAATAAACACCAACAAATAGACATATCTAATTTTCAATCAGGAATATATATAGTTGAAATAAAAGGAGAAAGTCATTTTTCTGTTCAAAAATTAATTATTCAAAAATAAAAGCATTATGAATTTGCAACAACAATTTAAAACTTTTTTTATTTTTCTACTTTTTATCTTTTGTTTATCTCCCTCTTTTGTTTTTTCTCAAACTGTTAAATCGACATCCAATAAAAGAGCTATAAAATATTATTATAAAGGAGAGAAGTTTATGGGAATGCGTGATTTCGAAAGAGTTGTAAAGTATGCAAAGAAAGCTGCTTCCACAGATCCCAACTTTGTAGAAGCGTATATTATGTTAGCAGAAGTGTATTCTTTTTATAGAAATTGCGACAACTCTTGCTATTATTTTGAAAAAGCCATTGAAACCGATCCCGATTTTGATTACAAATTATATTATTTTTTGGGTAGTGAATACATGCGTTGCGGTGCTGTAGACAATGCCATTGATAATTATGTAGAATATTTTAAACGAGCAAAAACCGAAAATAAACAAATATCGCCCTTCGCTAAGGATAATTACGAATTATGTTTATTTCGTAAGCAGTTAATGTCTGATTCACTGGCTATTTATCCTCATAATATGGGTGCTAATATCAATTCAGAACATTATGAATATTTACCCAGTTTGACGTTAGATGAGTCGCGTATTGTGTTTACCCTTCGCCGCCCAAGAGATAAAAATACCATGTGCGACAATTGTACACACGAAGAAGATATTTATATCAGCGACAACGTAAACGGAGTTTGGCAAAAAAGAGAACCATTCGATTTTATAAATACACATTATAACGAGGGAGGACAATCCATTTCGCCCGATGGTAAGTATTTGGTTTTTACGGCATGCGAAAGAGATGGAGGATACGGTAGTTGTGATTTATATTGGTCAAGACGCATTGGAAATACTTGGACGAGACCTAAAAATTTCGGTCCCGTAGTCAATACAGAATATTGGGAATCACAGCCCAGTTTTTCAGCCGATGGGAAAACCATATTTTTTACTTCGGGACGACCCGGAGGTTATGGCGGTTACGATATTTGGTCTACTACCATGGTAGCAGAAGGTGTTTTTACAAAACCAGTTAATTTAGGTCCTACTATAAATACAGCTGGCGATGAAGATTATCCTTTTATGCATCCCAACGGAATTACACTTTATTTTTCATCCAACGGACACAGGGGCATGGGAGGGAAAGATATATTTTATAGTAATTTGAATCCTGATAATACATGGAGTCAGCCCGTTAACATGGGATATCCCATCAATACCATTAACGATGAAATAAGTTTATTTGTGAGTGCCAGTGGAAACAAGGCTTTTTTCTCTTCAAACCGACCGGGTGGCTTT
>JAAYRN010000263.1 GCA_012518765.1 Bacteroidales bacterium | reverse complement strand
TGTTCTGTTGCCTATTTTGATAAATATAATATGAATGGTATTAGCTACGAAAATGTGTATGTATTTGGTATGGATGAATTGCTATATAGCAATAAGAGCATATTATTTTATGTTGCAAAACATATAGGGCTTATTCGCATGACAAAAATAAATGAATTCGATTGGGTATTAACGGATAAAAATATACAGCAATGAAAAAAATAAGTTTTTTATTAATTCCATGTCTCACAGTCATATTATTCTTGTTTGCATCTTGTGATAAAGGTTGCAAAATAAAGTATCCCCAAAATATAAAACCTATTGATTGGTTATGATATTTATTTTAAATAAAAAAGATAGAATACATCTCTATGGGCATCCAAGGCTTGATTATGTGCCCTTATTTCTTTTGTAAAACAAAAATAGTAGGTTGTTTGTGCAAATTAGGTAGATTGCTCTTTTTCCATTCGGTTATGGTTTTTGTTACAATATATTCGTTTGTAGATGTGATATTGGCAGCTATACAGAGGTAAGTACTTCCACCACAGTTTTGTAAAATACTGTTTAATAGTTGATTGTTTCTATAAGGAGCTTCCATGAAAATTTGAGCTTGTTGGTGTTTGTAAGAATGTATTTCCATGGATTGTATTTTTGATGTAAGTTTTTGTTTATCTGTGGGTAAATATCCATAAAAAGCAAAATTTTGCCCCGATAAACCCGAAGCCATTAAAGCCATAAAAATAGAAGATGCACCTACTAAGGGAATAATGTTTATGTTTTTTTGTTGTGCTTTTATAACCAATTCACTGCCAGGGTCGGCTACACAGGGTAATCCCGCTTCTGAAAGCAAAGCCATGTCGTTTCCTTGCAGAAGAGGTAAAAGCAAATCATCGAGATTAATAAGAGGAGTATGTTCATTGAGTAGTTGAAAATCACAACTATCTATAGGAAAAGTAGGGGATAGCTTACGCAAAAATCGCCTTGCCGTTCGTAGTTCTTCCACCACAAAAAAACGTATATCGTTTATTATATGTTTGTTTAATGGAGGTAGGTATATATCTATATCCCCATCACTCAAAGGAGTGGGGACGAGGTAGAGTTTGCCGTATGTATGTGTATTTGTCAAGTTGATTACATTCCGATTTCTTTTCTTACCCACTCGTATCCATTTTGTTCTAATTGGATAGCAAGGTCTTTATCGCCCGACATGGCTATTTTTCCTTCGTATAAAATATGTACAATATCGGGGATGATATAATCGAGTAATCGTTGGTAGTGTGTGATTATCAACATTGCATTGTCGGGGGTGCGTAGTTTATTTACACCCGAAGCCACCACACGCAAAGCGTCTATATCTAATCCTGAATCGGTTTCGTCGAGCACGGCTAATTCGGGTTCCAACATTGCCATTTGAAATATTTCATTTTTCTTTTTTTCTCCACCCGAAAAACCTTCGTTTACAGAGCGATTGGTTAATTTGGCTGTCATTTCCACGATTTTCTTTTTTTCTTCCATGCGAGCCAAAAACTCGGCACCTGTCAGAAGTGCTTGTCCGCGATGCTTGCGAATTTCGTTCAAAGAAGTACGCATAAAATTAGCCATACTCACTCCGTTTATTTCAATGGGATACTGAAATCCTATAAAAATTCCTTCTCTAGCTCTTTCTTCGACAGGCAAATCGAATAGGTTTTTCCCTTTGTAATAAATTTCGCCACGGGTTACATTAAATACGCTTTTACCTGCAATTACGGCAGCTAAGGTGCTTTTTCCATTGCCGTTGGGTCCCATTAAGGCATGAACTTCTCCTTTGTTTATGGTTAAATTAACGCCTTTCAGTATTTCTTTGTCGTTTATAGATACGTGTAAATCTTTGATTTCTAATAGTGGGCTCATATCTTCTTTGAAAAAATTATTTTGTGCAAAAGTACATGATTTTTTAGAATATATCCTTGTTTTTGAGGATTATTTTCACCAAGAGGGCGAAAAGGCATTTTCAAGGCGTTTTATTATGTTTTTATCGGCACTTTGTAGTATGGAGATGATGTCAAAACGAACCTCTTTTTCACAGTTTTTGATTTCCATATAACGACTGGCTGTGCGGATAATATTTTGTTGTTGACGTTTGGATACAAAATTTTCAGGTTCTCCGAAATAGTTTGTACTTCGTGTTTTTATTTCAAAAAAAACAATAAAATCTTTATTCTCTGCTATTAAGTCTATTTCTAAATGACCAAAACGCCAATTACAGTCTCGAATTAAATAGCCTTTTTTTTGTAAATATTCTTTGGCTATGTGTTCTCCTTGATTACCAAATTCTTTATTCTTAGGCATAGATTTAGTTGATTGTGTAGGTTACAATGAAAACAAAAATAATAGCATATTGTTTTACGGTTACGAAATATTGTTTTTAGTTTTGAAAATAAGAGTCTTATGAATAAAAAAACAAAAAAATAAGAAAAAATGAATAATCATAAAGGCTTTATTACTATCTTTGCGGGTATAAAAAATAAAGTTTGAACTAAATATACAGAAAGATGAAAAAGATAGCAAATTATCGTGTTTTAATTATTTTTGCATTGATTGTATTAGCAATGTTAATTCGTTTACTGCCTCATCCAGCGAATTTTACACCAATTACAGCCATTGCTCTTTTTAGCGGAGCTTTGTTGGGACGGAAATGGTACGCCTTTGTAGTTCCCATGATAATAATGTTGTTAAGTGACTTGTTGATTGGTTTTCATGCAACTATGTGGTCGGTTTATTTATCTTTTGCTATGGTTGTAGCGTTGGGTATGTTTTTATGTAAACACATACGATTTAAAAATGTAATGATAACAGCGATATTATCATCTGTTTTATTCTTTGTTGTTACCAATTTTGCTTGCTTTATGCAAGGATGGTATGGTTTTACATGGGGCGGACTAAGTACCTGTTATACCATGGCTATTCCATTTTTCCGCATGGAGTTGCTTTCTACCTTGGTGTATGCTACTGCTTTTTGGGGAATTTATGCTTTGGCTACTAAAAAAAGCTGGGCAATCAGATAATAAATTAAGTATGAAAATATTAGAGAGGTATGAAATATCATACCTCTTTTTTTGTTTTCGCCATTAATCCCTGATTATTTTTACCATAGTTCTACGGTTTTGTTGCCGTCCTTCTTCGGTATGATTGGGGGCTATGGGTTGGGTGTCGCCGTATCCTTTGGTTTGAATTCTTTTTTCCGAAACACCTTTGTTAACTATATAGTTTTTAACCGATTTGGCTCTGTCGGAAGAAAGTCTTAAATTAGATTCGGCACTACCTATGCTGTCGGTGTGTCCAGATATTTCTATTATTAAACTGGGTTTAGCTTTCATTAATTCAACCAAATTATTTAGCGTAGTGTATGACTTAGGACGCAGGGTGGATTTTCCAGTATCGAAAAATACATTTTCTAAGGTGTAGCTTGTGGGAGGGTCATATTTAATGGTATATATAAAAGTAAGTAAACCAGTTTCATTAGAGATAGCGATATGGTCGTGTTTCATGTCTCCGCTTAATGTTTTATAACTTATCTGGTAGGTATCTCCTTTGGGTAATAAAAAAGAAATACTTCCATCTTTATCGGTAATTCCTGAATGCTTTTTTTTATTTTTATTTCCAGTGAGTTGGATGGTTTCTCCTGCACGGGGTTTGTCTGACATACTTTTGACACTGACCGTTAACAAGGCTTCGGTTTGGGTCGGCTTGAGCTTCTGTGCATTTAAACAAACGAAATGAAAGCAAAATACACTTATAATTAGATGTTTATACTTCACGATTTTGTTTTTAGTTTTATCTTAGGAACTAAAAAAGAGGCTACATATAAATCACCTTCTGTTTTCAAGGAGTGCATAACGCCTGCAGGAACTATAAAAGCTTGTCCAACATGTAATGCTATATCTTTATCTTCCAAAACTCCATAACCACTTCCAGCTATGCAGTAAAATATTTCATCGTGTTTATCGTGTTTGTGTAAAGCTACGTGTTTGTTAGCATCTATGTGATACACGTTTTTTACTATGGTTTCTTTTAATGCTTTTGTATCCATGTTTTATTTTATAAAGTTTGGGTAATATTTTGAGGATGAATTTTTAAAATAGCCCGACACCAAGGGAATTTAGCTTTCATTATGTCATATTCACTGCCTTTGGATAAAAAATCGGCGGTAGCTTTTATCAAAAAACCTGTGCCTTTGGAGTGAAATCCATCTACCTCACGGCTGCCTAAGGTCATTAAAATCTGCTGACTTTGAGACAAATTATTTTCCGTTTGTTTCATACCTCCAACCGGAACCAACAAGCAGTTGTCGGGAGTGATGTGTATGTAACTATTCCAAGTATTTACAAGATGTGGAACAGTGTTGTTTTGTGTAACTATAGCTACTACTCCTTCGTGTTGGAGTACTTCGCTCATTTTTAAAGGTATTTCCATATTGCTATATAATTAATTTCCTGTAGGTTCAATTTGATGTGTTTCAACCATTAACATAATGGTTTTTTGAGGGGCACGCGGTCTGTGCATGACACCCTTAGGAATGGTTGTTCCTTGTAAAGGGTTTAATTCTATGGTTTCATGATCTTCGATATCTATCCACAATTTGCCTTCCAATACAAAGAAAAACTCATCGTCATTTTCGTGTTTGTGCCAATGGTATTCACCTTCGACAATGCCCAACCTGACCACACTATCGTTTACTCGTGTCAAGGTTTGGTTAAACCATTTGTCTTTACAAGCGGCTACTAATTGAGGTATATCAATGAGAGATAAGTGATCGTACTTTATATCTAATTGATTTACATAGTTATATTCTTTTTTTCATTTTTATATAAATATTTGATGTTTAATTATTTACTTATGATTAACGATTTTAAATAAGCAATTGCAAATGTAGTCAAAAAAAATAATATCCCATACGAAAAACGTTGGTATCCTCGGTTGTAAAGCTAAAAACTTTGCCGTATCCTGTTCCTTGCTGATTGGAGGCATAGGCACGAACATAATATTTTGTGTTTTTAGCAAGTCTAGAAATAATAATGGCATATTGCTCTTTTATATCATGAGGTTTATAACTTCCTGTTGTTTTATTATCTTTAATTGTGGGATTAGATTTTGTACCCCAGCAAAGACCATAATCAGTTAGCTTAGAATCACCATAATGTTATTTTTTTATTTTTCACAAAAATACACATCTTTCGTATGCTGTTTTCACTTTTTGCGGAAATGTTTTTTAGAAATTGATTGTGAGGGTTTTTGTGAGAATAGGAGAGGTGAAAATGTATAAAACAGTAGGTTGAAAATACTTACCCCACTAATTTATTTACAATTTGAATCGCTTCTTTGGCTTCTTTTACATCGTGTACTCTCAATAAATGAATCCCTTGCAATAAGGCGTATGTGTGGGCGATAGTTGTTGCATTGAGAGCTTCGGCGGGTGTGATTTCTAAGAATTTCCAAAACATTGTTTTACGCGAAAGAGCAACCAATAGCGGACAATCCAATGTTTTAAAAACAGCTATATTGCGTAATAATTCATAGTTTTGATCAATGGTTTTTCCAAATCCGAAACCTACGTCTATTATTACGTCAGAAACATTTAAGGCACGTAACATTTCCAATCGACCACTCAAATAATCGTAAATATCTTTCACCACATCTTCATAGGCTGTGTTTTGTTGCATTACATTGGGTTTTCCGCTTGTGTGCATCAGGATGTACGGAATT
>JAAYRN010000020.1 GCA_012518765.1 Bacteroidales bacterium | reverse complement strand
TGTCATAGCAAATCCTTTGGCAACACCATTGATGGTAATTACTTGGTCTTTGATATAATCAAATTGAGCAATACTTTCATGTTTGCCTTCAAAATTAATGTGTTCGTAGATTTCGTCAGCCATTACCATTACGCGTGGATGTTTTTTCAATACATCGGCTAAGGCTTTCAATTCATCCTTGGTATAAAGCATACCGGTAGGGTTGGAGGGGCTGCTAAACATGATTAGCTTGGTTTTGGGTGTAATGGCATCTTCTAACTGCTTAGGCGTGATTTTGAAATCGTTTGCTAAATTGGTTTCAATAAACACACATACACCATCTGCTACTTTTACAATCTCTTTGTAAGAAACCCAATAAGGAGCTGGGATAATTACTTCATCGCCGGGGTTAACCAAAGCCATTACGGTTTGATAAATAGATTGTTTTGCTCCCGTTGATACAACTATTTGTTCGGGTTTATAATCTAAATTATTGTCTCTTTTAAATTTTTTGCTAATCGTTTCTCGTAAATCGGCATAGCCGGGAACGGGAGGATAATGGGTGTAATTATCGTCAATGGCTTTTTTACCCGCTTCTTTAACTATTTCAGGGGTATTAAAATCGGGCTCACCGATGCTTAAACTGATAACGTCTTTTCCTTCTGCTCTCAATTCACGAGCAATTCTTGTCATTGCTAAGGTCTCTGATTCAGACATTTGCAATATTCTGTTCGCTAATATTTCCATGTTTTATG
The DNA here is from genome assembly GCA_012518765.1 of Bacteroidales bacterium. Lineage (GTDB taxonomy): Bacteria > Bacteroidota > Bacteroidia > Bacteroidales > WCHB1-69 > UBA5266. The sequence continues at coordinate 840 of JAAYRN010000020.1, read as the reverse complement.
TATTTTATTTTTAAGTGTCAATTACGCTTACAAAAATACAAAATTAAAGCACACATTTGCCTACTTATGGTAAATATTTATTTAAGATAAGATTTGAAAGAAAATGTATTAAATCTACCTGTAAGTCAGTAAAATCTAAAACTTTAAAATAGTTTTTTATACGTTTGATTATAGGTCTCAAATGTGGTGCTATCGAAACAAACGATTGTTACTTTTTTGATGCTGCGATTATTTGCCAAAAAACGAGAAATTTCGCTCAATGCTACTTCCGATGCTTTGTCGACAGGATAGCGATAAACGCCTGTACTAATAGACGGAAAAGCAATGGTTTTTATGTTATTATCTACGGCTAATTGCAGGCTGTTTCTGTAGGCATTTCCCAATAATATAGCCTCGTTTTGATTGCCACCTCTCCAAATAGGTCCAACGGTATGTATTATGTATTTAGCGGGTAGTTTATAACCTTCTGTAATCTTAGCATAACCTGTTTCGCAGCCGTATAAGGTTCTACATTTAGCAAGTAGTTCGGGACCAGCGGCTTTATGAATGGCTCCGTCTACACCGCCTCCACCCAACAACGCACTGTTTGCAGCGTTGACGATGGCGTCAACTGTTTGATGTGTAATGTCTCCTTGTATAATTTCTATTCTATCTTTCATGGTTTTTTTATTTAGTTAATTGTTTAGTCTAAATACGAATTAGTATGGCTCTACTTGTTTGTGTAAAACAAAGTGTATCTACTATCCGTTTTCATTCACCCTACAAAAGTAATGATTTTATACATATAAATCAAAAAAAAGAAACTAATTAATTGTTTTCTACATACATTTGTTTTATTTT
>JAAYRN010000262.1 GCA_012518765.1 Bacteroidales bacterium | reverse complement strand
CTATAGTTTTCGATTGAATTATTGGGCTAAATTGTTTAAAATTTTAACTGTCAATGTATCGGCAAACTATCGTTCTCCAACCAAATCATTGTATGTTGAAAATCAAGCTACTTATTCTATAAATTGCGGTATGCGAGCCGATTTTTTTAAGCGAAAATTATCTGTTTTTATAAATGTAAGAGACATATTTAATTGGAACAAAAGAGAATACAATACCAATAGTGTTTATTACAAAGCCTACAATACCACAAAATACGACAGTCAATTTGTGAGTGCGGGTTTTACCCTCCGATTTGGAAAAATAGAATTAGAAAACCGTGCTAAATCGGGTATGGAAGAATAAGGGTATGAAGTCTGGGTGTTTTATTATTTCTTACTTATTCTCACCACTTTAATACGAAAACCTATGGGATTTTCACATTCTTTCGCTGTTACAAATTTCAATGCGGTATTTGTACCGCCTTCTACAATCATGCCGTCTTGGATGTATTCGGCTACATTGTCGGTTAATCCGAAAATAGCAGGATAACGACAGGATATCAAACATGCAGACCCATCTTTTGTCTTACGGCAATATTTTTTGCAATTTTTCCGCAAAAAATACAAAGGTGGTTTTTGAGTTATTTTTGCTTTTCGGTGGTTTATAGCTGTTTCATAATCTGCTTTTTCTGGTAGGCTGCACTGAAAAGTATAGCGAGCGTTTGAAGTGTTATTTCGTTGATTCATACTCGTTTCCATCCATTTGCAATAGGCTATTGCTTGTTCGTAAGAAATGGCTACCATGGGAAACTTGCCTTGTAAGTCGCAAATAAAATCAGCTATTTTCGATTCGGCAAGTCTATAGCGTACACCTTCTTTTCTGTAAAAAAATGGAAAGCCGTACAACTCTTTGAATGCGACAGTATCAGGAATTAAGAATTTATATTCTTCCGAATTATTTCCAAATTTTTCCTTTACAAACCACATCATTTCATGATAATCTTGAATGCTTATTTCTGCCTTAGAAAGAAAAGATTTTTTATCTTTATCTATGCTGATATAAAATTCAGTGGGAGGTTTTTGTGCCGATACGTAGTGGAAGTTTAAGCTAAAAATAATACTTAAACATCCAAGCCAAATGCTACGTTTTGTTATAAATTTGTGTACCATAATATTATAGATTTTAAAGTGAGTTTATTCGAGTTTTTTAATCGCCATTATCCAATTCATCTATTTGATTTTCATCTTGTTCGGGATTCCATAATCCTATTCGCATTAATTCCAATTGTTTTCGTAGTTCTACATCATCGGGAGAAGCAAGCACTTTTTTATATATTTCAGCATAAGCAGGGTCGTTGCGATAGTAAATATCCACTAAAGTAGAAGAAGGGGTAATGTATGCCATTAATCCTATCCCACCGTAAATTGCAATCCTCTTAAAGATTCTTTTGTAGTACGCTGCTTTGTTTCTAAAATAGAAAATTATAGAAATAAATAATATGATTCCGAGTGCTATAAGACCTATTAGTAATATTAGGTTTGTACCTGCCAAAAACAGTAGTTTGTGAAGTATACCTATTATTATTGCTGAAAGTGCCCAGCCAAGTCCAATTGCTCCAATAATTTTGTTTGTGTTTGTTGTTTTGTAAGACTCTTTTTTGAATATGTTTTTTAGTTCTATTTTATTAAAGAATGCAAAACTCAACCCATAGTAAAATAAGGCGAGAGTTCCCAATGTTACTAAAAGGACTATATTCCCTCCTGGCATGCGGAGTAGTTTTAATGATATGCCGATAATTGCACAAATACCTACGTTAAGTTCAAACTTTTTCATTGTATAGGAGGTTGTATATTGTATTTAAAATTTTCCCCAAAATTACATTTTTTTTCTTATTATTCCAAGTTAAGATGATTATTTTTCTATCTATCTATCTATCTATCTATCTATCTATCACCTAATTATTTTTTTAATTAGCAGTAAATTTACTATTATAATTTACTTTTCTCGTATTTTTATCAGTATATTCCTTGTTTTAAGTTTGAGAAAAGTCATGGAAAAGGAAGTTTTTTTGTTATTTTTCACAAAAACCAAAGAGCCTATAAACGACTTTTTAGAAATTTCCCCTTATTTTTTTGTTCCACTCATCCACTGATAGCCTATGTGTAGTCCTATGGAGGATGTACGCCAGCCAAATTCTCCAGAAGATTGTAAATAAGTAGGTAAAATATCTGTAGTTTGGTAATTGAAATGGATTCTATCTACAAAACTGATGTTCCCATTGATGCCGAATACAAAATTATGAGCAGGATTTTTGCTGTGAACCAATACATTGAATGAAAAGGCAAAGTCGGGTATGGCATAATTAGAAACAGAGGGAGTAAGATTCATGTATACAAGTTTATCTGTTTCTGTACCATCTGATAAGGTGTATTCTATGGGAGATTCGGCGAGTATATCTTTTGCAGATGCAATAAAAGGCAACCATTTTAAGCCCATTTCAGACTGTAGAGATATGTTTTTATGCACACTCACCACATGAGATGCTTTAAGGGAAATACCTGAATAATAGGTGTTAAATCCCAAATAATTATTTTCTCCTTTTCCAGTTACTCCGTTAGACCATACCGTATCTTTGGGAGTATTATTGTCCATAATAACATTCCTATAGAAAGAACCAAAAGGAACTTCTACCGTTATGCCCCAACCGTTTTTTATGATACAAGAATATTTTAATGTTAATTGGGGTGAGAGAAACATTGCGTTAGATGTTTCCATGTTTCCTACCGTGTTTTTTTGTTTAGATTCTATAAAAGAAAAATTACCACCAACTAATAACCCTACGGAATGTGTGGGCTTGTGAAAATTGTAGAATGTAGTGTGATTGTTTTCTTTTGTGTCGTTGTTTGTTGTACCCTCTTGAGCATAAAGCGATAAAGAGACGAATAAAAAAGCTACTGTGATTACACTTCTCATAATTATAATTGTTTTTTTGGTCGGGTTCTATAAAAATTAGTTTTTTATTTGCTGTTTTTCACAAAAGTTGCAGAACCCATTACAATCTTTTGAAAAACTCCCCAAAATTATAATTATCCTTTTGTATATGCTAACGCAAGATGCTTTGTTGTTAGTATGTGAATGTTTTTTTCT
>JAAYRN010000261.1 GCA_012518765.1 Bacteroidales bacterium | reverse complement strand
TTTCGTTGTAAGTGTAGCTACTTGCTTGAGATTCAATATTTTCAGCTTCTTGCTGTTTGAGTAGGTCGCTATAATAATTATATTTATCTAAGTACTCGTAATACGATACTTGATCTTTTCCTATTTTTATAAAATCTTTTAGTTTTGATTGGTCGGTTCTTACAAAGTCTCCTAAAATAAAGGCTAATAAGGCAACTGCCACCACTATTAACAAAATTACAGAATGTTTTCTGATTTTTCCTATTACTGCCATAAATTAAAAATTTGTCTTTATATATGTTTTAACTGAATATAGTTTGCAAAAGTAAAAAAAAAATGCTTACCTTAATACAAAATCGCAAAAAAAATATTTATTTGCTTGTTATTGAACCTATAAGCGTAGTAAATTGTTTGTATTTACAGTTGAAAAAGAAGTAAGTACAAATAATTTTACTTTAAAACCACTTGTAATGTAGTACGATTACGTTGTTCTAAGATTATTTTTTTATTTTCTATTAGTTTCGACAGGCTGTTTCTGTCATAATGTCGTATGGTAAGTAGTTCTGTGTTTTTGTTGTATTTTACATAAAATTCGGTTTGTAATTCTTCAATTAGTTGTTTTAAATTTTGACGATAATCCACACAAACGGAAAAACTAATGGCTGAGTTTTGCATCAGGTTGATTTTGAATCCAAAAAACGCAAAGATAGCAAAAATAGTAGATAAATTTTCTTCGGCGATGAATGAGAAGTCTTTAGGCGATATACTAAGTAGGACTTGGTTTGTTTTTTTGATAAAACAAGGAATCATCTTTTGCTTTTTAAAATGATGTATGGTGCTTCCTTTTTCGTCGTGTTTTATAAATGATTTTACACAAAGGGGTATGCTTTTGTTTTGCAAGGGTTTTAGTGTTTTAGGATGTATGACACTTGCTCCATAATATGCTAATTCGATAGCCTCGCCATAAGGTATATTGTCTAATTTTATGGTATTTCCAAATTGTTTAGGATCAGCGTTTAACAACCCATCTACATCTTTCCAAATGGTTACATTTTTAGCATTTAACGAAAAAGCTAAAATAGCAGCCGTAAAGTCAGAACCTTCTCTGCCTAAGGTTGTTGTAATTCCCTCAAGGGTGCCACTGATAAAACCTTGTGTTACCAATAGTTTTGTATGTTGATTTTCAAAATGCTTGTTGACAGTTTTTTGAATTCTTCTTTCTGTTTTTTGCCAATCTACGTTTCCTTCTCTGTAGTTCGAGTCTGTGATAATCATTTTACGTGCATCTAACCAGACGTTTGCTTGCTGTGTTTTTTGGAGGTAATGGGATATTATTTTTGAGGAAAATAATTCACCAAAAGAAACAATTTGGTCGTATTCAAAGTCATAATTTTCGCTTGATTCTTTTTCTAAATAATTTTCAAGTGCTTGGAATTGTTTTCTAAGGTCGTTATACACAGCTTTATCTGAATTGTCAAATAGCTTAGACATAATAGCTTCGTGTTTGTTGACTACTTGCTGAAAAAGTTTTATTTTATTTTCTTTATTGTTATAAAAAGCATCTGTAAGTTTTTCAAGTTGATTGGTTGTTTTACCAAGAGCTGAAATTACTAAAATCATTTGTTCGTTTTGATACGAGCGAACAATTTCGCAAATATGTTGAATAGCAGATGCGTTTTGCGTAGAGACGCCTCCAAACTTAAATATTTTCATGAATCAAATCTATAATTTGCAAAAATAATAAATATAAGACAATAAAATAGGATTATCCTAAGAATTTGTTGTAATTTAGCCAAAAAAGAAAGTTTATTTTTACTACTTTTGCAAAAAAAACTTATATGCCAAAAAACACGACAAAATCAATAAAAGAAAAATCAACACAAAGCAATGTAACAGAATTAGATGAGCTGATTATCTCTGTTTTAGAAGACACTAAGGGAGAGGATATATTGAAATTGAATTTTCCTAAAAATCTCGGCATGCTGTTTGATACGTTCATTATTTGTTCGGCTACATCCCATGTGCATGCCAATGCCTTAACAGAAAATGTCATTCGAAAAGTAAGAGAACAATTGAAAATAAGACCCAAGCATGTGGAAGGGGAAACAAATGCGGAATGGATATTAATAGATTATTTTAACACAGTAGTACATGTGTTTATGAAAGATAAAAGGGCTTTTTATGACTTAGAAAACCTCTGGGACGATACGGCTGCTGTCATACGTTCAAACACATAGAAGTAAATTTAGATAAAAATATATGGAAAATAAGAAATCGTCAACACCTCCTAAATCGCCAAAAGACAATAAAAAGAAGGAATTTAATTTCTATTGGCTGTATGGAATCTTAACGTTAGCCATTATTATCATAGGTATGTGGGGTTGGAAACCTGCGATAGAATTAGTTGATAATGTGAAGTTAGATAAAATGATAGCACAAGGCGATATAGAAAAAGTGGTTATTCTGAAACAAAAAGAACAAGCACAAATCTATTTGAAAGCCTCAAGAATAAATGCAGACAGTGCTTATAAAAATGCCTTTGAACGAAGCCAATCCGGTCCCCATTATTACATCGAAATAGCTGATATCGCTACCTTCAATCAAGAAATTAAAGATATTGAACTAAAGGCTTTTGAAAGAGATACAGTAGGGAAAAGTTTGGAAGAAAAAGCAGCTTTAGAACAAGAATTTCAACGCATAGTAATTGTTACTGATAATTCAAAAAGCTGGGGATGGGAAATATTGGGTTGGATGTTACCTTTTATTTTGATATTTGGACTGTTTTATTGGTCTATGCGAGGTATGGGTAAGGGTGGTGGTCCTGGAGGACAGATATTTAACATTGGAAAATCGAAGGCTCAATTATACGATAAAAACAATCAACCTGCTGTAACATTCAACGATGTGGCAGGATTGGAAAGTGCTAAAGAAGAGATTGTTGAAATTGTTGATTTTTTGAAAAATCCTAAGAAATACACCAGTTTAGGAGGAAAAATTCCCAAAGGAGCTTTATTGGTAGGACCTCCAGGAACAGGTAAAACTTTGCTGGCGAGAGCCGTAGCAGGTGAAGCCAAGGTGCCTTTCTTTTCGCTATCGGGTTCCGATTTCGTTGAAATGTTTGTGGGTGTAGGAGCATCGCGAGTTCGCGATTTATTTAAAACTGCGAAAGAAAAAGCCCCCTGTATTATATTCATAGACGAAATAGACGCAGTAGGTCGAGCCCGAGGTAGAAATGCAATGACAGGTGCTAATGATGAAAGAGAAAACACATTGAATCAGTTGCTTACTGAAATGGATGGATTTTCAACTAATGCCGGAATTATTATGTTGGCAGCCACAAATAGAGCCGATATTTTAGATAGGGCTTTATTAAGAGCCGGTCGTTTTGACCGTCAAATACATGTTGAATTGCCTGATGTTGAAGAGCGTAAGGAAATATTTCAAGTTCATAGTCGCCCGTTAAAGTTGGGCAAAGATGTAGAATTAGATTTTTTCGCTCGCCAAACTCCTGGTTTTTCAGGTGCCGATATAGCAAATGTATGTAACGAAGCCGCTTTGATAGCCGCAAGAAAAAGTAAATCGGAAATTGAAAAGCAAGATTTTTTAGATGCCATCGATCGCATTATAGGTGGATTAGAAAGAAGAAGTAAGATAATTTCTCCCAAAGAAAAACGAGTCATTGCTTTCCACGAAGCAGGACATGCCACTGTAAGTTGGTTTTTAGAGCATGCTTCGCCTTTGGTAAAGGTTACGATTGTACCCAGAGGCAAATCATTAGGAGCAGCATGGTATTTGCCTGAAGAAAGGCAAATTACAAATACAGAACAACTTATGGATGAAATGGCGGCAACACTTGGCGGAAGAGCAGCCGAAGAAGTGGTGTTTGGAAAAATATCAACTGGAGCCTTAAA
>JAAYRN010000260.1 GCA_012518765.1 Bacteroidales bacterium | reverse complement strand
TAAATAAACTTCCATACGATAGGACGCATATCACAACTATCATTTAGTTGGCAAATACGCTTCCTCCAATGTAGCAAATTGTCGTTTTCGTCAACTTGAAAAATAAAACCTTTTGCCGTATTCAATTGGTCTATTTTATTGTTTATCTGTAAGGTATAAAATGATTTAACATCTTCTTCTCGCACATCTTCCTTCTCTATTTGACTATAATTACTTACTATAAATGGTGTTTTCTTGGCAAGATATGTTTTTCTTTTTGAGTAGGTATAAGGATTGTAATTCGGTTTTATGAAAGTGTCGCATGTTGTTTTGGAAAAAGGAATATTTGCTAATATGTTAGCAAAAGGTATTTCATTTTCAGGTAGTTCTGTCAAAGAAACACGAATCGTATCTCCTATTCCATCAATCAATAAAGGCATAATTCCTACGGCTGACTTCACTCTTCCGTATTCTCCATTTCCTGCCTCTGTAACGCCTAAATGTAGGGGATAATTCCATTTTTTTTCGTCCAACATAGCGACTAATAAACGCACAGACTGTATCATTACTTTGGTGTTACTTGCCTTCATAGAAAGAACTAAATCATTAAAACCAAAATCATTGCATATAGTTACAAATTCCATTGCCGACATAGCCATTCCCAATGGAGTATTTCCATAACGGTTTACTATTCGTTGCGACAAAGAACCGTGATTAGTTCCAATACGAATAACCGTACCGTTTTGTTTGCAAATTTGCAGTAATGGATATAAATTATCGGCTATTTGTTCTATAATTTGTTGATATTCTGTTTCTGTATAGGTTAATTTTTCTTTGTTTTTATCGATATAATTACCCGGATTTATGCGTATTTTTTCGACATATTGAGCGGCTATTTCGGCTACTTTGGGTTGAAAATGTATATCGGCAATCAATGGAACAGGAGTATATCGCTTTATTAATCTCTCCTTGATTTTTATCAGATTTTTAGCATCAGCTATGCTGGGTGTGGATACCCTTATTAGCTCAGAACCTGCTTGATGCAACCGAATAATTTGCTCCACACAAGCCTCTGTATTTAACGTGGATACATTGGTCATGGACTGCACCCTAATAGGATGATTCCCTCCCATGTATATCCCACCAATGTTTATTTCTTTGGTTTTTCTACGTTGATAACTAAAGGGTGTTTGGGTATAAAAATCAGGAATTAAAACATCTGAAATTTGCATAGAATAGGTACTTTAGAGTTAAAAAAAAATCTTATAAAATTTTTATAAGATTTTTTTTATTTCCGTATAATTATTCCTCGAAAATGAGTTTCTTATCTTTTTCGTTTATGCGATATTTACCAAACTCTTCTTCAAATTTTTCAGTTCCAATAACTACGGGATCTTTTTGTTCTTTAACCACTATAGCTTCTACATTGTCAATCATTTCATCTCCAATTTGAAGTGTTTTAAAGAAAACCACAGATCTGTCAATAATGGTGCCATCTTTTTCACTAATGGCTTGTTCGCCCAACTCAAAATCTCCAACAGTAAAAATAGCTTCTTTTAAATATTTCATTGCTTGTTCATAGGATACTTTTACAGTATCTGAGTTAGGTTCTAACAAGAATGTCAATGTTTTACTGTTTATATAGCAAGTTCCTCTCACTTGTTTATTTGCTACTTCGATGGGGATATATTTTTCGGTCATAATTTGTACTCTGCCTTCTGATGATACTGGTTTTACGTCTGTTTTAGGTACGTAGTCATCCCTTAATATAAGGAATTCTGTACGGCGGTTTAAATCATGAGCCGCTTCTTGTTGTCCTCTGGGCAGTCCTTTGATGTATTCTGGAGTTAACACCGTTCCTCTTTTAAATGTTATTCCTCTTGATACAATATCTCTTTCTAATTTTCTTAGAATACGCTCTCCATATCCTTTGGCTACCAAGCGTTCATAATCTATTCCTAATGAATCTACGAGAAAATTCACACACGACTGAGCACGTCTTTGCGACAAAGTATCGTTTGTCATGGGTATGGGTCTAACGTCTGTATGAGAACGCAACTCTATAACCAATGTAGGATTTTCTTTCATGATTTCATATAAACCTAACAAGGAATCTTGATATTGTGGTTTCAAATCCCATTTGGCTAAATCGTACAATATATCAGGTAATACAACGGGATCTTTAGGTATGGGATTCAGGATAAAGTTTCGTTTTAAATCTTTATTTTCTGTCAATCCTACGGTTGTTTCTCTTCCTTTACTGTTTTCATTTTCATAATAACCGCTTTTTTGTACGGTCATATCATAGGTAACATTAGTTACTATTTTGGTTTTATCAAAATGGTAATAACCTCTAATGTCTGTTTTTGTTTTATAAGATGTTCCATCTGAACCAGTGATAGTTACAACAGCTCCATCGATAAATTGGCGCGTTACACTATCTCTCACAAATCCTGATAATGTAAACATAAGCGGTCGAAGTTTGAAGTACCATATATCGTCTTCGCCTCTTCCTCCGGGTCTGTTTGAGGTAAAATATCCTTTTTCAATAAATGGGAATCCAGATACGGGGTCTAAAACGGTTGAATTATCGAAAATAATTCCATAGTCATCTGCTTCTGAATTTATTGGATATTTTAAGTTTTCGGCTTTGGTCCAATCTTCTTCTCCTCTTTTATGGCTAACAAAAATATCGTACCCTCCTAATCCTATGTGTCCTTTGGAGGCAAAATATAAACTTGTATCGTTTATCAAAGATGGAAACATTTCGTGATCGTTGCTATTTACGTTACTTCCTAAGTTTACAGGTGTTCCAAAAGGTCTATTTTTCTTGCTTCGGGTTGTTTTCCAAATATCATATCCTCCTAAGGTACCTGTCATGTCCGACACAAAATACATGGTTAATTCGTCAGAAGTAATTACAGGATGTACGTAATCGAAAGTATCGGGACCTAATTCAACTAATTGAGGTTCTGTCCACGATCTTCCTCTTTTGGTCGCTTGATATATTTTACAATATGAAATTGTTTTCTTTTCATTCATACATCGTGTAAAATAGACGGTGGTTCCTCTTGGATTAAAAGT
>JAAYRN010000259.1 GCA_012518765.1 Bacteroidales bacterium | reverse complement strand
TAAAAAAATATTCCTAATGTCCTGTGCCTTTGTTGTACTTGTCGCAATCAAACCACAAAAAGCAAAAACTAAAATTAATAATGACTTTGTCATTCTTAAAATACTTAATCTTCTGTTTTTCATAATTTTAATGTAAAGAAAATAATTTTATTTTTTTGCATATACGAATGTTTAGTCTTATTTGTATTCGGGATGTAAATATTATATACCATGCTTATCAAAAACTTTTTTGCAAAGGTATATCATTTTTTTACACAATTTGTATTATTTGTGAGAGTTTTTTTAGAGATTGATTGTGAGGGTTTTTGAGGGTGTGGGGGTAGCAATAACTTAGATTATTCCAAATTACGCATTTGAGTGTTAATTGCGTATATAATTTATGGATAACAAAAACTTTACGAACTTTACAAACTTTCTACTTTCAACTCAGAAAATTCCTATTGGATAATCTGGGTTTAAAAGACAATTACTCTTTCTTTATCCTCATCTTTAATAAACATAGTAACGTGTATTGTTTCGGGGGGGAGTAGTGCTTCAACTTTTTCAGCCCATTCAATAAAACAGTATTGATTGCTGTATAAATAATCCTCAAAACCCATATCCAAGGCTTCATCAATGCTTTTTATACGGTAAAAATCAAAATGATACAGAGTTTTATTAAATGGTAAAGCGTATTCGTTGACCATAGAAAAAGTGGGACTATTCACAGTATCCTCACTTTGAAGGTAGCGACAAATGTATTTTATAAATGTAGTTTTACCTACTCCCATAGCTCCGTGCAAAGCAAAAATACGCTGAGTAGGAAACTTTTGAAATAGTTTTTTTGCAACATCAAAAAGTTCTTCTTCCTGAGAACAAGCGTAAAAATCTTTGGGTAGCATAAGCACAATTTACTCCAATGGAGTGTTTTCGTTATCTTCGGTATTGTTTTTTCCTTCCTCTTCTTCTTTAATGGGTAGTATGTCGTTGTTTAATAGCGAATTATACCATGAAAATAGTTTTTTCATATCTGAGACATACACCCTGCTTCTATCGTAATCGGGAACTATTTTTCCCATATATTCCCTCAATGCACCATCGGTAGATTTGGGGTCAATGCATTGATTTCCATTTTCAATTTCAAATATTTTATTCAAAACATCTTTGAGCGGTTTTTCTTCGGTTTCGGTAAAAATAAAAATATCAGCCAATGAGCTAACTCTGTGAGAACCATAAATAGGAAGTCGAGTTTTATCTAATAATGATTCAACAATAACACGCTCTTTGTTTTGCGATACAACTTGAAATAAACCACTTTTACCTGAAATAGTTAAAATACTTTTTAAATCCATTGATTGTTAAAATTATAATTTAAAATTTGAAAGTTTATGTCTTTATTATTGATTGATGATAGATAGTTTTTTTTCTACGTATTTTTTGGTGATATTTAGCTTTTTTTGTTCTGTGCTTGGAAAATCAAACATGGCATCTGTCATTATTTTTTCTATAACTGTACGTAAACCCCTGGCACCCAATTTTAATTCTATGGTTTTTTCTACTATAGCCTCAATAGCGTCCTTGTTGAATTTCAGTTGAATATTGTCTATTTCCAACAGTTTTGTATACTGTTTTATCAAGGCATTTTTGGGTTCTAACAAAATGCGTTTCAGAGCATCTTTGTCCAATTTACTCATATAGGTAATGACGGGAAATCGTCCACAAATTTCAGGAATTAATCCATAATTTCGTATATCTTGCGAACTTATGTGACTTAATATATTGTCGTTGTTGACTTTTTGTTCCTTTTTTTTATATCCTATTGTTTGAGTGTTCATTCGATTAGCAATATTTTTTTCAATACCATCGAAAGCACCACCTGCAATAAATAAAATATTACGCGTATTTATTTGTATAAATTTTTGTTCAGGGTGTTTGCGTCCACCTTCGGGTGGTACATTGACGATACTTCCTTCTAATAATTTTAAAAGTGCTTGCTGTACGCCTTCGCCCGAAACATCGCGGGTAATGGAGGGATTGTCCGATTTGCGGGCTATTTTATCAATTTCATCGATAAATACAATGCCTTTTTCTGCTTTATTTACATTATAATCAGCAGCTTGTAACAGTCTGCTTAATATACTTTCCACGTCTTCGCCCACATAACCCGCTTGGGTAAATACTGTGGCATCGGCTATGCAAAAGGGGACATCTAATAGTTTAGCTATCGTACTGGCTAACAAGGTTTTTCCTGTACCTGTTTCGCCTACAAGTATGATGTTAGATTTGTCTATTTCCACATCATCATCTTGGCGTTGTTGGTAGTAACGTATACGTTTATAGTGATTATAAACAGCTACTGAAATTACTTTTTTGGCATCTTCTTGTCCAATAACATATTGATCTAAAAAGGCTTTAATTTCGGCAGGTTTTTTATCAAAATCAAAATTATGTACTTGATTTTTGTTATCGTCTTGACGGATTTTATGTACGATTTCATTTGCCATTTGAATGCAATTTTCGCATATATTGCCTTCTATTCCGTCTAAAATCAACGTATCATTATCGGCAGGAATGCCACAAAATGAACATATTCTTTTGTCTTTTTCTTTTTTACTCATGAAAAAATAACATTAAGTGCGTTGCAAGATTTCATCTATCATGCCATATTCCATGGCTTCTTGCGACGACATCCAATGGTCTCTATCCGAATCAGCCCATACTTTATCGTAAGGTTGACCGCTATGTTGTGCTATTATTTCGTATAATTCTTTTTTGATTTTTTGTATTTCTCTGGCTTCGATTTCAATATCCGATGCTTGTCCTGAAACGCCTCCCATAGGCTGATGTATCATGATGCGTGCATGTTTCAGCGCTGAACGTTTTTTGGAGGCTCCTGCACACAGAAGGATGGCACTCATAGAAGCTGCCATTCCGGTACATATAGTGGCTACATCGGCAGAAATATACTGCATGGTGTCGTAAATTCCTAAGCCAGCATATACGGAACCACCGGGCGAATTGATATATATCTGTATGTCTTTGTTGGAGTCAACTGATTCTAAAAACAACAGTTGTGCTTGTATGATATTAGCCACATCGTCGAAAATGGGAACGCCCATAAAAATAATACGATCCATCATCAAACGAGAGAATACGTCCATAGCTACGGCGTTTAATTGTCGTTCTTCAATGATGTTTGGAGTAATATAAGAATCTAATACAGAAGTGTATCTGTGTAGAGTCATGCTGCTAATACCGGCATGTTTTACGGCATATTTTCTAAATTCGTCTTTCATGGTTTTTAATATTTATTTTTTTGCTTTTTCTTTTTTCTCAGCAGGTATTTCGGTTGTTGCTTTTATAAAATCATCGAAACTTAGATTTTCAACCTTAGGACTTACCTTGTTTATAAGCTCATTGATAACTTTTTCTGCAAAAATATTATCGTATGCGTTTTTAAGATTTTCAGGTTTTTTCATCATTTCGCTGCTGAAACTTTCAATCATTTTTTCTTGATCTTCGGGTAGGGTGTTGTTGTTTCCTATCCCAAAATAGCTACTGCGAATGTATGATTTTAAATAATTTCTAATTTCCTCGTTGTCAATGTTTATATCTCCTGTTTTAGCTATTTGC
>JAAYRN010000258.1 GCA_012518765.1 Bacteroidales bacterium | reverse complement strand
TGAGAAGAATCTTCAACAACATTGTTGTTGTTTACTTCGAAAATAATGGCTTCTCCGGGTTTCAAAATACGCTTATTTGTATAATCATTTGATTTTGTTTGTGGAGCTGTTTGTTGGAATGGATACATAACATTCCACTGTAAATTAGCATCTTCAACGTTTTGATTATCAATTTTCAGAAGGCTTGTTCGGTAAATTCCGGAAGGTTCTGATGGATTAGTTGCTTTCTGAATATAAATTTTTTGACTATTGTCTAAATGGGTTTGAGCTACAGATATACTGATACTCAATAAAAAAGATAGTAATAAGCTACTAAAAATAATTTTTCTGTTCATGAGAATATTTAAATTAAAGTTTTTAACTGAATATTCTGCAAAAATACATAATGTTTTATTAAGAAAGGTGATTTTTACCTAAAAAGTTTTATTTCTATGTAGGGAGATTTTTTCACACTGTTACAAAAATTAGCAACATCTACCTTGTGTGGGCATGAAAACTGAACATTTAAGTTGTTTTTTAAATCAAAAACCTTGAAGTCAATGGGAGTTTTTCCTTTATTTTCTTTTATGTTGTTCAACAAATATTCTATTAGTTTTTCATCAATTTCTGTAAGGTTGAGTTGGACATTTACATTTTTAGCACTATCATCTAAAACACTTTCTAACAGTTGTATATCACTGACTCTATAGTCATAATCTTCATCGAATACTCCACTTCTTTGCCCGTAACGTATATGGCTTTTTAGATTAATAAAAACAAATTCTCCTTTCTCAAAAAAGTGTCGAAGTTTTAAGTAAGTTGCTCCAAAAACAGATAATGTTATTTTCCCGTCATAATCCTCAACAGTCATTCTTCCGTATTTTTTCCCTTGCTTTGTATCTCCCGAAAAGGTGTCGGTAATTATTCCTGCTACAAAGGCACTTTGTTGAGTTTGTCCTAATTTTTTCAGCATACCTTCTTGATTAAGAGACGCAATACTATGGGTACAAAAGTTGTCAATTTCTAATTTATATTTATCCAAAGGATGTCCAGATATATAGAAGCCACAAATTTCTTTTTCGTAATGTAGTTTTTCTAAGTCATTCCATGGGTCGCAAGAGGGAAATTCAATTCCTTCTTCTTCGTCTGAAAAAGTATCTACTTCAAACAATGAAGTTTGAGATGAATTTAATTTGGACTGATATACAGACCCATAGCTTATTAACCTTTCAATAAACAGTATATTATCTGTTTCGTCGAAAAATTGGGCTCTGTGTATATTTTCAAACGAATCAAAAACTCCAGCCATGACAAGGGCTTCTAAGCATTTTTTATTGCAAACGCGTAAATTGATTCGCTGTATAAAATCAATGATGGAGACAAAATGACCATTTTCGTTTCGTTCGTTGATGATTGCTGTAGATGCTGCTTCGCCAACTCCTTTTAGGGCTGCCAATCCAAATCGGATTTCGCCTTTTGGATTTACGGTAAAATGTAGGTCGGACTCATTAATGTCGGGACCCAATACAGGTGAGCCTATACGCTGACATTCGTCAATCAATAGTGAGATTTCAGTAATGTTATTGATGTTGTGGGTCAAGCAAGCAGCTAAATATTCAGCGGGATAATGGGCTTTTAAATAGGCTGTTTGATAGGCTACCCAAGAATAACAAGTTGCATGTGATTTGTTAAAGGCATAATTGGCAAATTCAGTCCAATCACTCCATATTTTTTCAATTTTTTCTTTGGGACCAAATCCTTTGGCAGTAGCTCCATCTATAAATTTAATTTTTAATGATGCCATCTGCTCCCTTAATTTTTTCCCCATAGCTTTGCGAAGTTCGTCTGATTCTCCGCGTGTAAAACCTGCTAAATCTCTACTCAAAAGCATCACTTGTTCTTGATAAACAGTAATTCCATACGTGTCTTTTAGCCGAGATTCCATTTCGGGAAATATGTATTCAATTTTTTCTTTTCCTTGTTTACGGCGAATAAATTGAGGTATATATTGCATAGGACCAGGTCTGTACAGGGCGTTCATTGCTATCAAATCTTCAAAGACGGTAGGTTTTAAGTCTCTTAAATATTTTTGCATGCCTGAGGATTCAAATTGAAAAGTTCCTATGGTAGCTCCTTCGCTATAGAGGGCGTATGTTTTTGTATCATCAATGGGAATGGCATCAATATCAATATTTATTTTTTTTGATTTTTTGATGTTTACAAGGGCTTCGTTAATGATAGATAGGGTTTTTAATGCTAACAAATCCATTTTAATTAATCCAACATCTTCGATAACAGAACCTTCGTATTGTGTTACTAAGATTTTGTTGTTTGTATCTTTATCCTTAGCTGTGCTTAATGGGATAAAATTTTTCAAATCGTCAGCACCTATAATGATTCCACAGGCATGCACTCCGGTTTGTCTGACTGTCCCCTCAAGCATGGTAGCATATTTTAAGGTATTGGATATGGTTTTGTCTTTTGAATTTAATGCTTCTTTGAGTTCGGGGACTAATTTTAGGCAATTTTTGAGGTTAACTTTTGGAGTTTCACCTGTTTTAGGGTCTTCGGGAAAACTGTTGGGGATAAATTTCACTAATTTATTTGCAATATCAAGTGGAACATTTTGAACGCGAGCTACATCTTTTATACTGGATTTGGTAGCCATGGTTCCGTAAGTGATGATACTTGCTACTTTGTCTTCTCCGTATTTATTGACTACCCAGTCTAATACTTTTTTCCTTCCTTCATCGTCAAAATCAATGTCAATATCTGGTAAAGAGATTCTATCCGGATTTAAAAATCGCTCAAACAGTAAATCATAACGCATAGGGTCTATGTTGGTGATTTTTAAACAATAAGCTACCACTGAACCTGCGGCAGAACCTCGTCCAGGTCCAACGGTAACACCCATATCTCGAGCTGCTTGTATTAAATCTTGTACAATTAAAAAATAGCCAGGGTATCCCATGGATTTAACAACATTTAATTCAAAATCGATACGCTCGATGATTTCTTGATTTAAATTTTCTCCGTATCTCAATTTGGCTCCTTCCATTGTAAGCGCCTTGAGGTAATCGGTTTCAAATTTAATTTCGTATACCTTATCAAAACCACCTAACTTTTCAATACGATCCTTGGTCAAGGTTTCGGATTCAAATTCTGCTATTAGGTCATCGGGTGTAAATTTTTTACGATAATCTTCTATACTTCCAAACTCTTTTGGAATATCAAATTTTGGCATTATCACATCGTGATTGATATCGTAGAACTCAACTTTATCAACAATTTCCTGTGTATTATATAGAGCTTCAGGAATATCGGAAAATAATTGATACATTTCTTCGGGAGATTTTAACCACTCTTGTTTGGTGTAACGTAAGCGGTCAGTATCTTCCATTTTTTTTCCCATACTTAGGCAAATCAAATGATCGTGGGCTTCGGCGTGTTCTTCTTCGACAAAGTGAACATCGTTGGTAGCTATAAGTTTGGTGTTGGTTTCTTTAGAAAGTTTTATCAAAACTTGGTTTTGTTTTTCTTGTACGGGATAAACCGATGTGTCAGCATCTTTTTTATCGGTAGGATGGCGTTGTAATTCTAAATAAAAATCTTCGCCAAAAACATTTTTAAACCACATGATTGCATCTTTGGCTTCTTCGTATTTTTCGGCTTGAATTCTTCTGGGAATTTCGCCAGCCAAACAAGCAGAAGAAACAATCAACCCTTCTTTGTATTTTTCAAGTATTTCTTTGTCGATACGTGGACGCATATACTCTCCTTCTATCCATGCCAAAGATACTAATTTACAAAGGTTATGATAACCTGTTTTGTTTTTTGCTAATAAAATTAGGTGGTCGCCATTTGTATTTTCTCTACCTTCTTTTACCAAACGGCTACCGCTTGGATTGGTATCGGTTTTACGTGCAACATAGGCTTCGCAACCAAGAATGGGTTTGAATAGTTTTTGCTTTTGCTCGAGAATTGAATTTTCGAGTTCGGAAATTTTTTCTGTTTGCTCTTTTTCTGTTTTTATTTGTTCAATTTCTTTTTCTAAATCATTGATTTTTTGTAAAATAGGTTTATTTTTTTTTGAAGCATAATCGAAAAATTCTTTAATGCCAAACATAACCCCATGGTCTGTTAAGGCAAGAGCGTACATACCCGAGGCAATGCTTTTTTCTATTAATTCTGGAATAGCAGACATCCCATCCAAAATAGAATAGGAAGAGTGAACATGTAAATGCGTAAATTTAGACATAAAATACTTTTTTTAATTTCAAATATTGCTATGTAGTACGACATTTAGCCGTACTAAATTCGGATTTCAAAAATACACTTTTATATACTTATAATTTGGCTTTGTTGAAAACTTTTCGGAAAAATTAATGTTTATTTATAGTGAGAGTATGAATATGCTTAAAATCAAAACAAAAATATTATACTTTTGTAGTTAGTTCTTTATGAAAAATCAAAATTTGCAAATAACACTTAAACTAAAATAAATTACAAAATAATGAAAAAAATAATCGAATGTGTTCCAAATTTTAGTGAGGGACGCGACATGAATATCATTCAACAAATTACGGACGAAATTGAAAAAATAGAAGGTGTAAAATTATTAGATGTTGACCCAGGAGCGTCTACGAATCGAACAGTAGTAACTTTTGTGGGAACTCCTGAGGAGGTATGCGAAGCCGCTTTTCAAGCCATTAAAAAAGCACAATCATTAATAGATATGCGAAAACATAAGGGAGATCATCCTCGATTTGGAGCTACGGATGTTTGTCCGTTAGTACCTGTATCTAATATTACAATGGAAGAAACAGTGGTATATGCACATAAACTTGCCGAACGAGTAGGAAAAGAATTAAATATCCCAGTTTATTGTTACGAACACGCTGCTTTTGAAGAAAAAAGACGTAATTTAGCTAATTGTCGACAAGGAGAATACGAAGGATTACAAGAAAAACTTTCTGATAAAAAATGGACTCCTTGTTTTGGTCCAACTGTATTTAATGAAAGTGTAGCACGTTCGGGTGCAACAGTAATAGGAGCAAGAGATTTTTTAATAGCAGTCAATTATAATTTGAATACAACTTCCACACGCCGAGCCAATGCCATTGCCTTTGATGTTAGAGAAAAAGGAAGAGCTCAACGAGAAGGAAATCCAATTACAGGAAAAATAAAAAGAGATGAAAATGGCGAACCCATTATGACTCCGGGAACATTAAAAGGAACAAAAGCCATAGGTTGGTATATTGAGGAGTATGGAATAGCACAAGTTTCTATGAACATAACCAATATTTCGGAAACACCTTTACACGTTGCTTTTGACGAAATAAGCCGATGTGCTCAATTGAGAGGAGTTCGTATAACAGGTTGTGAAATAGTAGGATTAGTTCCTAAAAAAGTACTAATTGATGCAGGAAAACATTACTTAGAAAAACAACAGCGTTCCGTTGGTATTTCGGAAGAAGAAATTATTAAAATAGCTATTAAATCCATGGGATTAGACGATTTAAAACCATTTAATCCCGAAGAAAAGATAATAGAATACTTATTAGAATCTGAACAAAAAGAATTAAAATTAGTAGATTTATCTTGTACAGGTTTTGCTAATAAAACAGCCAGCGAAAGCCCAACTCCCGGAGGAGGTTCTGTTTCAGCTTATTTAGGAGCATTGGGAGTTGCATTAGGAACGATGGTTGCCAATTTATCGGCTCATAAGCCAGGATGGGACGAACAATGGAAGTTCTTTTCCGACTGGGCAGAAAAAGGAGAAACAATCAAAAACGAACTCTTGTTTTTGGTCGATGAAGATACGCGTGCATACAACAGAATCATAAGTGCTTTCGGAATGCCTAAAACAACCGAAGAAGAGAAAAAAATACGTACACAAGTCATACAAGAAGCAACTAAATATGCGATAGAAATACCCTATAAGATAATGAATAAAGCCTTTGAAGCCTTTGAAGTATGCCACGCCATGGCAGAAAAAGGAAATCCAAACTCGGTTTCAGACGCAGGAGTAGGAGCTTTGTGTGTACGCACAGCAATTATGGGAGCTTATTTGAATGTAAAAATCAATGCTTCTTCCTTAGATGATAAGGAGTTTATAAACGATATTATGAAAAAGGCAGAAGAAATATATCAAGAAGCGGTTAAAAATGAGCAAAAAATATTAGATATCGTATTGAATAAATTATAAAAATCATGCAACACAACGCAATATACAGTAGACTAATTGTAAGTATCTTTTTATGGGTTGCCTTTTTTGGTTTATCACAAGGAAATTTATTGGCACAAAAAAAGAAACCTACCATAAAAGGAATGGTAATTTCTCATGCTACAGCAGACACTATGGTTTTATACGATGCTTTGGATAGAAATAGAACTCCTATTGAGAAGGCGGGAATTGATAAAAATGGAAAATTTGAAATTTATTTTAATCCCACAGACATAGGATTTTATACAATAGCACCTGCACGCGAAGGAAAAGCAGCTTTGATAATCATAGCTCCCAATGCTTCGATGGGATTAGGTATAGATGTAGAAAAAGGAGTATTGTTGAAAACACAAGGTTCGAAAGAAAATGAACTTTTAAAACAATATTTTTCAAACAGAATAGCAGCCATTTATAAAAAAGACAGCTTGGAAAAAATATATCAAGAAACATCAAGTCAAGATATATATACGCAATTAAGGCAATTAGATCAAGAATGGATTTTGTCGTTGCAAGAATTATGCTTGAAAAATATATCTAATTATGCCACCGCTTTTTTATTAGAAAGTTTGCCTTCTGATACCTATTTTTCAATTCACGATACGGTAATGTCTGAGTTGATAAAAATTTATCCAGATAATTTTCTTATCAAAGCAAAGTATAACGAAATAACCGCATCTAAAAAGTTAGCAATAGGCTCTATAGCTCCCGAAATTGAAATGCCCGATACAAACGGAAATAATATAAAACTATCCTCTTTTAGAGGGAAATATGTCGTTATTGATTTTTGGGCATCTTGGTGCGGACCCTGTCGAAAAGAAAGTCCAAATATGGTGAAATTATACGAAACATACCGCGACAAAGGATTGGAAATATTTGGAGTTTCCTTAGACCAAAACAAAGAAAGTTGGAAAGGAGCTATCATAGCCGACAATTTATCTTGGACACATGTAAGCGATTTAAAACGCTGGCAGTGTGAGGCGGCACGAGATTACGGAGTGCAAAGCATTCCTTCTATTGTAGTTATTGACAGAGAAGGACGTATTGTAGCTAAAGATTTACGTGGATCGGCATTGGAAAATAAAATAAAAGAACTATTTGAAAACGAAAAATAAAAATGGGGGCAGATTCCTACACACTACTTTCAAAAATTAATTCTCCTTCGGATTTAAAAAAACTCAAGGAAACAGAATTAATTCCTTTGTGTGAAGAACTTAGAAAATATATTATTGAAATTACATCTACCAATCCTGGACACCTTGGAGCCAGTTTGGGAGTTATAGAATTGACGGTAGCCATTCACTATGTATTCGATACCCCCGATGATAAATTAGTATGGGACGTAGGTCATCAAGCCTACGCTCATAAAATCCTAACAGGACGTAGGGAGGCTTTTGTAAATAATAGAAAATACAACGGAATTAGTGGATTCCCAAAAATGAGCGAAAGCGAATATGATTCTTTTGGAGTAGGACATGCCTCTACTTCCATATCGTCAGTTTTAGGAATGGCAGTTGCCTCCCAATTGGATAATAATAAAGAAAGAAATCACATTGCAGTAATCGGAGACGGAGCCATGACAGGAGGAATGGCTTTTGAAGGATTAAATCACGCAAGTACTACCAACGCAAATATATTGGTAGTACTTAACGATAATGGAATGGCAATCAACGAAAATGTAGGAGCGTTGAGCAAATACTTAATCCGTTTAAGCACTTCTCATACGTACAATCAATTTAAAAACAAAATCTGGAATATATTATCTTACAGAAATCGAACCCGAGCAAGAAGCACCGTTCAGCAAATACAAAATGCAATAAAAGGAAGCATTTTAAAAAGTAGCAATTTATTTGAATCCTTAGGATTTAGGTATTTTGGTCCCATCGATGGGCACGATGTAATTTCTATGGTTCGTTATTTACAAGATATAAAGAAAATAAAAGGAGCAAAATTATTGCATTGTTTGACGGTAAAAGGAAAAGGATTAAAACAAGCCGAAACAGACCAAACCCTTTACCATGCACCGGGAGTTTTCGATAAAAAAACAGGAGAAATTATATCCATACCCTCTTGTCCCGATACGATAGAAACCTATCAAAAAGTTTTTGGAGAAACCATTTGTGAATTAGCCAACAAAAATGAAAAAATTATTGGAGTAACCCCTGCAATGGCAAGTGGATGTTCTTTGGATATTATGATGAAAAAAATTCCTAGAAGAACATTCGATGTAGGAATAGCCGAACAGCATGCAGTTACTTTTTCGGCAGGAATGGCTGCCAACGGATATATTCCATTTTGTAACATTTATTCCAGTTTTTTACAACGAAGTTACGACCAAATTATACACGATGTAGCACTGCAAAAACTACACGTGATTTTCTGTATCGATAGAGCCGGATTGGTAGGAGAAGATGGTCCTACTCATCATGGAGTATACGATTTAGCTTATTTACGTTGTATACCGGATTTAATCATTGCATCGCCCTTAAATGAAATGGAATTAAGAAACATGATGTATACAGCTGTACATACACCTTTGCCATTTGCTATTCGCTATCCGCGAGGGAAAGGAACAAAAAATGGCTGGAAAAATAAACCTTTTACAAGCATGCCCATAGGGAAAGGAACAGTCCTAACTCAAGGGGACGAAAACACAGCCATTCTTTCAATCGGACATATAGGGAATAATGTATTAAAAGCAATTCAGTCTATAGAAAAAAAACACAACAAAAAAGTATCGGCTTATGACATGCGTTTTTTAAAACCCTTAGACGAAGAATTATTACACAGTATTTGTAGCAGATACAAGCATATTATTACCATAGAAAATGGAACAATCATAGGAGGACTTGGAAGCGCCGTTGCTGATTTCATAACACAACACGCCTATTCATGTTCCCTTGAAAAAATGGGAATCCCCGACCGATTCATTCAACAAGGAAGTATAGAAGAACTTCATAATGAATCAAATATAAATATTTCACATATTATAGATACAATTTTGAAGTATCTGTAGAAACTCGAAAATATATTCCAAATATTTTTTGAATATATTTTTTTAAGGAAAAAATTATCAACATTTTTTTTCCAAGAAAAATAACAACTCGTTTAAAAAGATTGATTATTAGAACGATAACAATTAATAAAAAAAACAAGTCTTAAAAAAATGAAAGACGCAATTATATAACATGGATACAACTTAATACGATACAAAATTTAAAAAGTTAAATTCTGTAAGTAGATGAAAATAAGAGCAATAAATTATAAACAATAATTTGTGGATTCTTTTTGAAATATTTTTTTTTGAAATAGAATAAAATCATCTATCTTTGCAGTAGAAAGTGTCTCGAAAGACATTTTTTTTCTAACATTTTACAATCAATCAGATAAAAATTACATTCTTAAATTTGAGAATTTAATTACAAGGAGGTTGATATTTTTTGAAAATTTGATTTATAAAATCTTTATGTCCTAATAACTATGAGCGATTTATTCAGTATAATACCCGATTTAACTGACTTAAAGTCAGAAACAACAAAAAAAGTCAACAACTATAAATACAGTGCCATAAAAAATAAAATGAAAGGCATGGAAGAAAAGGACAATCATTCGGATAAGACATCTTTATTACAGGCAAGAGAAAGTATTCGTCCAGAAGAAACACCGTTTATGGAAATAAACACTCCCGAAGAAGATAAAAAACAAGTAACACAACAAATAGAAATAAAAGATGATATATATTTTACTAATTTGAATAGCGATCAAATGAAAACCTATAGTTCAAAAGAAGTATTAGAAAAGGCGACAAAATATTTTAATGGAGATGAAATGGTCGCTAACGTTTGGATGAATAAATATGCATTAAGAGACGGAGAAGGAAATATTTATGAATTAACTCCCGATGATATGCACAGGCGTTTGTCCAAGGAATTTGCTCGTATCGAAAAAAAATATCCAAATCCTTTGGATGAAGTCAAGATAAATTTATTATTGAACAATTTTCAATACATAATTCCCCAAGGAAGTCCCATGTTTGGCATTGGAAATGATTTTCAAATAGCTTCCTTATCCAATTGTTTTGTTATAGGAAGTCAAGGAAACTCAGACTCTTATGGTGGTATTATGAAAGTAGACGAAGAGCAAGTCCAACTTATGAAACGAAGAGGAGGTGTAGGACATGATTTGTCGCACATACGACCCGAAGGAAGTTTGGTAAACAACAGCGCCCTTACCTCCACAGGAATAGTTCCTTTTATGGAACGTTATTCCAATTCAACACGCGAAGTAGCACAGGGAGGACGAAGAGGAGCTTTGATGTTAAGTATTTCGGTAAAACATCCCGATGTGGATAGATTTATTGATGCTAAGATGACACAGGGAAAAGTTACAGGAGCCAATATTTCTGTTAAAATTGACGATGAATTTATGGCTTGTGTAGAATCAGGAACTCCTTATGTACAACAATATCCCATTGATTCGCCCAACCCAAAAGTACAAAAAGAAATAGATGCAAAGGCATTGTGGAATAAAATAATTCACAACGCATGGCAGTCAGCCGAACCCGGTATTTTATTTTGGGATACCATAAAAACAGAAGCCATTCCCGATTGCTATGCCGACCAAGGTTTTGAAACCGTATCGACAAATCCTTGTGGCGAAATACCCCTATGTCCCTACGATAGCTGCCGATTATTAGCTATGAATTTATATAGTTATGTAGAACAGCCATTTACAAGTCAAGCGACTTTTAATTTTGAAAAATTTAAAGATCATGTCATGATAGCACAACGCTTGATGGACGACTTAATAGACCTTGAAATAGAAAAAATAGATAAAATTCTTATCAAAGTAAATTCAGACCCAGAAACGGTAGATGTTAAACGAACCGAAAAAGAATTGTGGGAAAAAATTAAGGAAAAATCTTATTTAGGTCGTAGAACAGGCTTAGGAATCACAGCAGAAGGAGATATGCTCGCTGCTTTGGGGATTCGTTATGGTTCAGAAGAAGCCAATGAATTTTCAACAGAAGTACACAAACAATTAGCCTTAGCAGCCTATAGGTCATCGGTGCAATTGGCAAAAGAAAGAGGATCTTTTCCCATATATAACCATGAAAAAGAAAAAAACAATCCTTTTATTCAACGATTGAAAGAGGCAGATGCTGAACTATATCAAGACATGTGTACATACGGAAGACGAAACATTGCCTTGTTAACCATAGCACCTACAGGAAGTGTAAGTCTTTGTACACAAACCACATCGGGAATAGAACCTGTGTTTATGATAGCCTATACACGAAGACGCAAGGTAAACCCAAGCGATCAAAATGCAAAAGTTGCTTTTACCGATCAAAATGGAGACGCATTTGAGGAATATCAAGTGCTACATCCTAAATTTAAAGTGTGGGCAGAAATTAACGGTTACGATACCAACCAGTTAACCTATATGTCGACCAAAGAATTAAATAAGCTAATAGAAAAATCGCCCTATCACAAAGCTACAGCTCATGACGTAGACTGGGTAATGAAGGTTAAATTACAAGGTTCTGTACAAAAATGGGTCGATCATTCGATTAGTGTTACGGTAAATGTTCCCGAGTCGATAACCAAAGAAAAAGTAGGTGAAATATACCGAACAGCATGGGAAAGCGGATGCAAAGGAATTACCATTTACAGAGAAGGTTCTCGCGATGGAGTTTTAGTAAAACAAGGCAGTTCAGGAGCTAATAATGCAAATAGAAAATTTGGAGAAACAAATGCTCCAAAACGTCCTAAAACTATTGAAGCAGAAGTAATTCGATTTAAAAACAAAGAAGAAGATTGGGTTGCTGTTGTCGGAATTATGGAGTCAAGACCCTATGAAATATTTACAGGAAAAGCAAGCAGTTTTGCCTCTTTGCCCACTTGGGTAAAAAAAGGATGGGTAAAAAGAGAAAAACCATCGGCAGGAGCCCCCGCCCGCTACGATTTTATATTTACCGATCAAGACGGATATAATATTACAATCGAAGGACTTTCGAGAATGTTTTTAAAAGAATATTGGAATTATGCCAAGTTAATATCTGGAATATTACGACATGGCATGCCCTTGCCCAATGTGGTTAATTTGATAGACAAATTACGATTGGATGATGATAACATTATGACATGGAAAAATGGAGTATCCAGAGCCTTAAAACGTTATATAAAAGAGGGAACAAAAGTCAAACAATCGTGTCCCGAATGCAAACAAGAAACATTAGTTTTTAAAGACGGATGTGTAACTTGTATGAATTGCGGTCATTCAAAATGCGGATAAACCTTAACCTTTTTGCTTATGGATACTGAAACATATACATTTAATCACCGATTTTCTATTCAGGTAAGAATGACAGATTTAGACCCTGTAGGACACGTCAACAACGGGGTGCAGTTTTCCTACTATGATTTGGGACGACTTGAATACTTTAAAACCTTGCAAAACAAAGCAATCAAATGGGACGAATTGGATATGGTAATCGTACATGCTTCCTGCGATTTTATGAATTCCATTTTCTTAGAAGACAAAATTGTTGTTGAAACCAAGGTAATTGGCTTTGGAGAAAAAAGTGTTAAAATAATTCAACGGATAGTCCAATCGGAAACCCAAGAAATTAAAAGTACCTGCTACAGCATTATGTCGGGATACGACAAAGAAAACAACTGCTCAAAAGCCATTTCAGACGACTTTAAACAAAAAGTACAAGAATTTGAAGGGTGTTAAACAAGTGTTTTTTTAATCGCAACGTACACAAAGGTGTACGGTCTTGAAAATCAATTCTTTTTTCTCTGTGTTCTTGGCAAAAAAATAATTTAATAAATTCAATATAATTATACAAAAATAGTGTATTTTTGCACAATGAAAAATTGTAGCAATCATATAACAACTGTTTTTGTAGCGGAGAAGGAAAGTTTTACCCCTCTAAATCATTCCGAATACTACCTCTATAACGCTTTTGACCAGATGAAAGCCTACAGTGAAAATGGAGAAAAATACGGGTATTACAATTACGATGATGCCGGACAGCGCATGTATAAAGTTACGTTAAACAATATCTTATCCCGAATCAATGCCTTGGGAAA
The DNA here is from genome assembly GCA_012518765.1 of Bacteroidales bacterium. Lineage (GTDB taxonomy): Bacteria > Bacteroidota > Bacteroidia > Bacteroidales > WCHB1-69 > UBA5266. The sequence goes on along the minus strand of JAAYRN010000258.1, from coordinate 2,677 downwards.
TAATGTATTAGAAGTAGAAAAACTCATGCTCTACCCCAACGGTTACATTAATATGAACCAAAACGGAGAATACACCAAACACTACTATGCTGATGCTGCACGTATTGCCTCCAAAATAGGAAGCGGCTTATCTGAAAGTATAAACTCTTATACGGTAGATAATACGAAAGCTCTTGAAGTAATGCAGAATGAACTTACTTTACTTACAGGCGACACCATAGAAAATATAAGCTGCGACTTTGTTCAAATAACACATTTACAGGGTGATTCCTGCAAGTATGAAAATGCTTTGTATTTTTATCATGGAAACCATCTTAGTTCTACTCAACTTATAACCGATATAAACGGAGATGTAGCACAAGCGGTTTTATATACGCCTTGGGGTTCTGTTATTAGCGAATACAAAGCCGATTGGATGCTAGATACTATTCCTCGTTTTCTCTTTAATGGAAAAGAACTTGATGAAGAAAGCGGTTTATACTATTATGAGGCAAGATATTATAATCCTAATTTGACTACTTTTACTGCGAGGGATCCGATATTTGAGAAATATTTTTGGATAAGCCCGTATGCGTATTGTGCTAATAATCCGGTAAAATATGTAGACCCGATGGGAATGGAATGGGAAGAAACAAAGGACAAGCAAAAAGCAGAGGAACTAACCCAAAATGCTCAATCTCAAATAAAATCAAATAATAACTTTATTGGTAGATTAGAAAAGCAAATTGATAAGATGGAGCAAAAAGGTAAAACGAAAGGTATAGAAAGTAAAAAAGAATTAATATCGGAAATGAAAGAAAGAAATGCGATATTGGAAGATGGGGTAAAAGGATTGCAAGAAATGGGAGAATCTAAACAAGTATTTGCTTTTAAGGAAGTTATTAGGGAAAATGGTGCTGAATGTTACTCAATAAGACGGGATAACGGTGTTATAGATATAGAATATCGTACTAATAGTGATGCTTGGCACGAAAGCATGCACAATGTTAATGCTCTCAGAAATCCAGAAAATTATAAATTTACGGCGAATAATGTACTCGGTATTAGAGGCGGAGCAAATGCGTTGAATGCTGAACATATAAACGTTTATAAATCGCATTTTTCTTTTAGTCCATCAGACGCTATTTTCTCTTGGTATGGAGCATATAGTTTGAAAGATATTAATTCAGGTTGGATGAAAAAAGCAGGGGTATGGAAAGATTAAAAAAATACTGTGTTTTATTATTTTTGGGAATTATAAATAATCTTTCTTTTGCTCAAGAAAAAGAAATTGTTGTGTCTTATATAACAGGTTTAACTACCATAATATTTTATAATGACAGTACTTTCTGGTATAAGAGAGGACCTCACGCTTTAGTCTCATATGACTATAAAATCAACGACACTTTAAATTATGGCACTTATATTAAGGAAAAAAAACATTATATACTAACATCTACATTAGTAAAAGACTCTGTAGAAGAAGTTTCAATTATAAGTAAAAAGAAAATAGTGTTAAACGACATTCTTTTTTTGGAATGGAAGTATTATCATAAAAAAACTAAACAGCAAGATTCACCGAGACAGAGAAGAAAAATAAATAAAAAATATAATAGGCATATGTTAAAATATGGAACGCCACCAAAGCCACCACGTTGGCAAAGGGCTGTAAAATAGATATTCTGTTCAGATAAGGTGGTTGTGTACCATCGGGCAGATGTTGGAATTTCAAAAGAGAAAATATTTGTTATTCAGAAGGATAAAAATAAGATTAAGGATGGAAGTAAAGAAGTAAACACAAAACAAAGTGAGAGGTAGAGAAAAACATATAGCAGGTAACTTTATAACGAAGCAGGGAAGTCTCCCCAGTTATTCGTATAGCTGTTTGATTATTAAATTAATGTACTCATGCTTTCGGCTTCGCCTCAGGTGGGGAGATTTAGAGGGGTTTGCGTCCTTTGCGGTTTAAAACAAAACGGATTTCTGCCTCAGACTCAAGTCCTCTGACTTCCGACTCATGTCTTCCGTCTTCCTAAGATAAATCTAATTTTATATCTTTGATAACCAATTGCAAGGTATCTCTACCCTGCCAAGAATTTTGTTCAATATGATAACATATATGAAAAGGATTTCCTTTTACGATATGCTCGTAATACTCACCCAAGTTAAAGGCGATAGCATCGATGGGGAAACATCTTTTATCTTTTTGAAATATAGCTAATTTCAAATGATTTTGTCCTACAATTCGGGCTTTACCCGCATCAAAAACATGGCGAGTCATAAAAACAGGAGACATATTTCCCGGACCAAAAGGAGAAAAATATTTTAATATGCTATAATACATATTGTTTATTTCCTTTAAATCTATCTCATTATCAATGTCTATAGTTGGAGTTAAGGATTTTTCTTGTATGGTTGAAGCTACTATTTCTTCAAAACTATGGATAAAATTTTCTAAGTTTTCGGGTTTCAAAGACAATCCAGCAGCAAACGTATGTCCTCCAAAATGTTCGAGTAAATGACTACAAGATGAAAGGGCATTGTATAAATCAAATTCTTTTACTGAGCGAGCTGAACCTGTGATAATTCCATCAAACAACGTCAGTACAATGGTAGGTTTATAAAATTGTTCTACCAAGCGAGAAGCCACAATGCCTATAACCCCTTTGCTCCATTCGGGATTATACACCACCAAGGA
>JAAYRN010000257.1 GCA_012518765.1 Bacteroidales bacterium | reverse complement strand
TCATTGTAATCAGCAGGTTCTATTTCGATAGTAATAACATCATTTAGCTGTCCAATATTCTCTCTTAAAATATTCATTCCTTGTGAATTTATGTGTTAAAAAATAATTTACAAAAGTATAATTTTTTTTCGGATAAAAGCTTGTTTTTTACAACAAACTCTGAAGTATTTATTCATTTCTTTTATTTACAAAGAAAATTAAGTTGTTTTTGCCATTAGTTTTTTTACACTTACTCCAATCAATCCAATAGTCATGATGCTAAGGATGGATATAGGTAACCAAATGGCGGTCAAACCAGAACCTTTTATCATAATGTCTTTCAATGCTATAATAAACCATTTTGAAGGAATGATGTGGGCGGTAAGTTGTAGTACAACAGGCATATTTTCTAAGGGGAAAATAAAACCTGACAACAATAGGGTAGGTAAAAATAAACCCAACATACACAATAACATAGCTACTTGTTGCGACTGAGTTACAACCGAAATCAAAATTCCTAACGCACAGGCTGTAAACATAAACATAATACATACCAATACCAATAAAGTAATGCTTCCGTTCATGGGCATTTTAAACATAAATATACCCAATAAAATAACCATCACCGTGCATATCAATGATATAATCATGTAGGGGATGATTTTTGCTACTACCATCCACAACTGTTTAACGGGTGTGATTGCCAACATACGCCAGCTACCTGTTTCTTTTTCACGTGAGAGGGTAATGGATGTCATCAACGTGGTAATGAGTATCATAATCAAAGCTATATTTCCGGGTATAAACATGTATGCACTTTCTAAGGTGGGGTTGTATTGCATTTTTATACTTACATCGAAGGGTTGATAATTGGGTATATGCTCATTCAAATCTTTTTGAAAATCATTTACAATTTGCTTCCCATAACTTTCAATGGTTGTAGCTATATTAATGTTAGATGCATCGATAATAAGTTGTAAGTCAGCTTCTTTTCTACGTACAATATTTTCTTCAAAATAACGAGGTATAATGATAGCCATATTGATTAAACCTTGCTGAAAGGCTTGTTGTATTTCGGATTCAGAACTCAGTGTTCTTTGTACTTCAAAATAAGTAGATGCGGTCATTTTTTCAATCAAAAGCTTGGAGTAGGTGTCTTTTGAGTAATCCAAAACAGCTATCTTAGTATTCGTTATTTCGTTGCGTATGGTATAGCCAAATAAAATAACCAATACTACAGGCATGGAAATTACAAGAACCAACGTACGCATATCCCTAAAAATATGCCTAAATTCCTTGATTAATATGGCTTTAAATGCTTTCATCGATTGGTTATTTTACGAAATACTTCGTTCATAGATTCTACCTTATATTTTATTTTCAAATCGTTGGGATTACCTATGGCTTCTATATTTCCGTGCGACATAAAACAGAGGCGGTTGCAATATTCAGCCTCGTCCATATAGTGAGTGGTTACAACAATGGTAATGCCTCGGTCGGCACTTTCATAAATCATATTCCAAAAATCGCGACGCACCAACGGATCAACTCCACTGGTAGGTTCGTCTAAAAATATGATTTTAGGGTTGTGTATCAATGCTGTTGCAAATGCTAACTTTTGTTTTTGCCCCAAAGGCAGGGTGCTGACTCTTTCGCCTGCAAATTCCCGCATTTTTAAACGAGCAATGACTTGTAAAATACGTCTGTTGAGTGATTTTTTTTTGATTTTATAAATAGTGCCAAACAGTTCTAAGTTTTCAATTACGGTCAAATCTTCGTATAATGAAAATCGCTGACTCATATAACCTATGTGCTTACGGATTTCTTTTCCCTGAGTAAAAACATCATAACCAGCAACATTCATAGTCCCCGAAGTGGGTATCAACAATCCGCATAACATACGAATGGTGGTAGTTTTTCCTGCTCCGTTGGCTCCTAATAAACCAAAAATTTCACCTTTACGAACCTTGAATGATATCTGATTAACAGCGGTGAAATTTCCAAACTCCTTAGTAAGCCCTTCGACTGTGATGATATTTTCCAAAAAAACAATATTTACAATTCAAATTACTTATATAACTTTAAAATTGAAAATTTATTTTATCAATAGAGTAAATAACTGAGGAGTAAGCACAGGCAAAATTATCCCAAATTGTCCATTATCCTAACATGTTTTTTTTGATTATTTTTGTCATCATAATTTTCTAATGGACACCATTAGGAATTTATGAGTAAAAACTGTTTATTATCAGTGTATTGTATCACATTA
>JAAYRN010000256.1 GCA_012518765.1 Bacteroidales bacterium | reverse complement strand
TAGTGATTTAGTGTTTGTAATGCGTGTTAAAGAAAAAATCTAATTTTATGTTGACTTGCATTTAAAATATAGTGTAATTTTGCGAATCTAATTTTTAGAGAAAATAATATAAATAATATTCGATATGTTTTATTTAATGATTTTGCTTTTTGTAGTAGGTTATACCATCATAGCCTTAGAGCACCCTTTGAAGATAAATAAATCCGCTACAGCATTGGTATTGGGTGTTTTGTTATGGGTTTTTGCTATGATTGGTGGCGAAGGTACTTTAATTGATACTTCCTCTCTTCGTGATTTTATTATATCCAATCCCGGTTCTAAATTCTCCGATTGGTTGGTTCATTCACAGCTGCTAAACGCTTTGGGTGAAGTTTCCGAAATATTATTCTTTTTATTAGGAGCTATGACCATCGTTGAATTGGTTGATACACAGGGAGGTTTCAAGTTAATCACGGATAAAATACAAACAACTAAAAAAGTAAAATTATTATGGGTTATATCCATATTGGCGTTTTTTATGTCTGCTGCACTTGATAATTTAACTTCCTCTATTGTAATGGTTGCCTTATTGAGAAAGTTGATAGCCGACAAAAAAGAAAGATGGTTTTATGCTAGCATGGTTATTATAGCGGCTAACTCAGGAGGAGCTTGGTCGCCCATAGGCGATGTTACTACCATTATGTTGTGGGTTGCCAATAAGGTATCTACATTGAATATAATTAAAATGACCTTTTTAGCAAGTTTAACATCCCTTTTGGTGCCGTTGATTGTTTTGTCTTTTATATTAAAAGGTAATGTGGCACGTCCTGCATTGTCTGAAAGTCATATAAACGAAACACCAACCAAACATTGGCAAAGTATTTTGTTTTTATGTATGGGAGTAGGGGCTTTGTTGTTTGTTCCAGTATTTAAAACTATTACACATTTACCTCCTTATTTAGGAATGTTGGGTGGCTTGGGAGTATTGTGGATTACCTCCGAAATCATTCATAGAAATGCAAGCAAAGAAGAAAAAGAAAGGTATACAATCACTACAATATTGACTAAAATTGATATTTCGAGTATTTTATTTTTCTTAGGTATTTTAGTAGCTGTTAATGCTTTAGCTACTGTAGGACATTTAAATTTACTATCCACCAAATTAGAAACTATAAGCCTTCCTGAACCAGAAAAATACTATTTAATAAATATAATCATAGGGGTATTATCAGCTATAGTTGATAATGTACCTTTGGTGGCTGGTGCCATGAGCATGTATTCTTTTCCTATGGATCATTATTTTTGGGAGTTTTTAGCTTACTGTGCAGGTACGGGAGGAAGCATACTAATCATAGGATCGGCAGCTGGTGTTGCTGTTATGGGTATGGAAAAAATAGATTTTATATGGTATCTCAAAAAAATATCCTGGATAGCATTAGTTGGTTATTTTGCTGGAGCAGCAGTATTTATAGGAGAAAAAGAATTGCGTGCTTACTTTTTTGGAGGGCCAACAACCCAAGAAGTAGAGGTTACTTTGACCGAAGATGGAATAAAAAACTATTTACTAAAAAACAGTTTCTGTGTTGTGAATGTGGATGAAGAAAGTAATGCCAAAGATAGCACATCGCTTCAATTTCATAACTATAACGAATACTATGGCTTATCTGTTAACTCCATGCAAACCAGAAATGATTCCGTATTTGTATACGATTCCAAATCTAATTTATTGCTAACAGATTACATAGTAAATAATGAGGTTGTAGACACCATAGCTGAAGTTTTATTTGGCGATCAACATTTATTGGTAACCAAGTCGGGTGAAGTGTATTTAATCATCGAATCCAATTTTATTCCCCTAAAAAGAATAGAATAAAAAAATAAACTTTTTAGCATCTTTGTTCTTGTTTTTCTTTCTGATTATCAAGCGTGTATTATATTGTTGCAGAGTTCAATAAATCGTAAATATACTACGATAACTTATATTAATGTAACTAAAACAAAAAATAATCTTTATAAATCTGGATTGTAACCTTTTATTTAGTAATTTTGCGTAGTTTTTTTTATTAAAGATAAATTTAAAAAAATGAGACCAAATTTCAATGAAATAACGTTTGCAAAAAACACAAAATCAAGTAACAAACAAGAAAAAAACCTACAAACTAACGAATGGATTACCGCCGAACAAATCCCTTTAAAATCAGTATACACAGCAAAAGACCTTGAAGGATTAGAACATTTAGATTATGCGGCAGGATTACCTCCTTTTTTAAGAGGCCCCTATTCTACAATGTATGTCATGAGACCTTGGACTATTCGCCAATATGCAGGCTTTTCTACAGCCGAAGAATCAAATGCTTTTTATAGAAAAAATTTAGCGGCAGGGCAAAAAGGTTTATCCATAGCCTTCGATTTAGCTACACACAGAGGTTACGACAGTGATCACGAAAGGGTAGTGGGCGATGTAGGAAAAGCAGGAGTAGCTGTCGATTCTATTTTAGATATGAAAATACTTTTCGATCAAATTCCCTTGGGCGAAATGTCTGTTTCAATGACTATGAACGGAGCAGTTTTACCCATTTTGGCATTTTACATAGTAGCTGCCGAAGAGCAAAATGTAAAAATGAGTCAACTAACGGGAACTATACAAAACGATATATTAAAGGAGTTTATGGTGAGAAATACCTATATTTATCCTCCATTACCATCCATGAAAATCATAGCCGATATTTTTGAGTTTACCTCTCAAAATATGCCCAAATTCAATTCTATCAGTATTTCAGGATACCACATGCAGGAAGCAGGAGCTACTGCTGATATTGAGTTAGCATATACCTTAGCCGATGGATTAGAATATCTTAGAGCAGGAATTAACGCAGGTATGGATGTGGATACGTTTGCCCCTCGACTTTCATTCTTTTGGGCTATAGGTATGAATCATTTTATGGAAATAGCCAAAATGCGAGCAGCCAGAATGTTGTGGGCTAAAATAGTGAAACAATTTAATCCTAAAAATCCAAAATCCTTGGCATTGCGTACACATTCCCAAACATCGGGATGGTCGCTTACGGCACAAGATCCTTATAATAACGTGGCACGTACCTGTATAGAAGCTACAGCAGCTGTTTTGGGACATACTCAATCTTTGCATACCAATGCCTTAGACGAAGCTATAGCCCTTCCTACCGATTTTTCGGCTCGTATAGCTCGCAACACACAAATATATTTACAAGAAGAAACAAGTATTTGTAAATCAGTAGACCCTTGGGCGGGTTCTTATTATATAGAACAACTTACACACGAAATAGCACACAAAGCATGGGAACACATTCAAGAAATTGAAAAATTAGGAGGAATGGCAAAAGCCATAGAAACAGGAATCCCAAAAATGCGTATCGAAGAAGCATCTGCTCGTAAACAAGCACGAATAGATTCAGGCTTAGATACTATTGTCGGTGTGAATAAGTATAAATTAGAACAAGAAGACCCCATTGAAATATTGGAAGTAGATAATACGGCTGTAAGAGATGCTCAAATCAGACGATTAGCAGAATTACGTAAAAATAGAGACAATGAAGCTGTAGAAAAAGCATTGAATGCACTTACAGAATGTGCTGAAACAGAGCAAGGCAACTTATTAGAGTTGTCGATAGAGGCTGCCAGACAAAGAGCCTCCTTAGGAGAAATTTCAATGGCATTAGAAAAAGTTTATGGACGTTATAAAGCAAAAATTAATCTTATTTCAGGAGTGTATAATTTAGAAACAACAGAAAACGAAAGCTTTAAAAAAGCCTGCACATTAGCAGACCAATTTGCAGAAATAGAAGGACGCCGTCCGAGAATTATGATAGCTAAAATGGGACAAGACGGTCATGACCGCGGAGCAAAAGTTGTAGCCACCGCATTTGCCGATATAGGTTTTGATGTTGATATGGGACCCTTATTTCAAACTCCCGAAGAAGCTGCCCGACAAGCAGTAGAAAATGACGTGCATTTTATAGGCGTTTCTTCCTTAGCAGCAGGACATAAGACCTTAGTACCTCAAATTATCGAAGAACTCAAAAAAATGAAAAGAGAAGATATTATGGTGATAGTAGGAGGGGTAATACCTCCTCAAGACTACGACTTCTTATACAAGGCGGGAGCTATAGCTATATTTGGACCTGGGTCAATTATCAGTGAATCAGCGATTATTATGCTAAACCTACTGATAGAATCAAGAGATTAAATAAAAAAACATCAAAAGATTATGTCTACTATTTCCCAATCGGTTGGTAAAATAACCACCCACATTCTGCAAAGAATGAAAAATAATCAAGAGAAAATAACTATGCTTACCGCTTACGATTATTCCACTGCTCGACTGTTGGAAATGGCTGGTGTAGAGGTTATATTGGTGGGCGATTCGGCTGCTAATGTAATGGCAGGTTTTAAAACCACATTGCCCATAACCTTAGATCAAATGATATATCACGCATCGTCTGTGGTTAGAGCCGTAGAACGAGCTTTGGTAGTGGTTGATCTTCCTTTTGGAACTTATCAAGGAAATTCCAAAGAAGCCCTCTGTTCTGCCATCCGAATCATGAAAGAATCCGGAGCCGATGCCGTAAAATTAGAAGGAGGAAAAGAAATAGTTGAAAGCATCGACCGAATTCTTACCGCAGGAATACCCGTCATGGGACATCTTGGACTGACCCCACAATCTATTAATAAATTTGGTACTTACGCCGTTAGAGCTATTGAAAAAGAAGAAGCCGACCGATTAGTAAAGGATGCTTTATTGTTAGAAAAAACAGGCTGTTTTGGTATAGTACTTGAAAAAATACCCGCAAACTTAGCCGCCAAAGTAGCTCAAACCGTAAACATACCCATTATTGGAATAGGGGCAGGTGGAGAGGTGGATGGACAAGTATTGGTCTTTCACGATATGATGGGAATAACACAACAGTTTTCACCCCGATTTTTAAGAAGATACCATAATCTAACTCAAGAAATTACATCAGCTATTGAACAATACATAAAAGATGTAAAATCTTTAGATTTTCCGAATAAAAAAGAACAATACTAATTT
>JAAYRN010000019.1 GCA_012518765.1 Bacteroidales bacterium | reverse complement strand
AGTCATATCTAGGAATAATAACAGTGGCATTTCTCTTGCGTTTATGTCCACAATAGTTGATTTCTTCCCCATTTTCAAAATAAACGAATTTACCTATCATATCGCAATCGCAATTTTTTTGTTTTACGCAACTGCTAAATATGGCAACGGTGATACAACACAAAAATAAAGTTGCAATTAAGATTAAGTTTTTTGCTTTCATACTTATACTTGATTTCTTTATTTTGCAAAAATAAACATTTTTGTCGTAGTATTTTTATTTTTTACTTTTAGTAATTGATTTTTCTTTATTTTTGCATGAAACTCAAAATTCATATAACATGTTCGATAAAAACACATACATACGCAGACGCAAATCATTGCAAACAAAGGTAAAAAGTGGAATATTTCTTTTTTTAGGCAACAACGAAGCCTCTATGAATTATCCAGCCAATACGTATCGCTACCGTCAGGATAGTAATTTTGTCTATTTTTTTGGTTTACAATTAGATAATTTAGCCGCTATTATAGATATAGACGAAAGAAAAGAAATTATTTTTGGTAATGATTATACCATTGACGATATTATTTGGATGGGAAATCAGCCCAGCCTACAGTCTTTAGCCGAAAGTTGTGGAATTTCAGAGGTTCAACCTTATAATCAATTAAGTGAATATTTATTAAAAGCCAAACAGGCGGGTCGTCAGGTTCATTTTTTGCCTCCTTATCGAGACGATAATAAAATATTCTTACATCAAACTTTGGACATTCCTTTTGAGGAATTAAAAAATGCGGCATCGGTTGAGTTTATCAAGGCGGTGGTGGCATTGAGAGAAATAAAAGACGATGAAGAAATAGCCGAAATGGAAAAAGCCTGTAATGTGGGCGTACAAATGCACTTGGCTGCTGTGCGTTATTGCAAAGCGGGAATGATAGAAAGAGAACTTGCTGGTTTGGTGGAAGGTATAGCCCTTTCGGGAGGTAATGGAGTATCGTTTCCGGTTATTTTATCCCAAAACGGCGAAACCTTACACAATCACAATCACGAGCAAATTTTAGAAAATGGTAGGTTGTTGTTGGTAGATGCGGGAGCAGAATTAAAATCGGTATATTCGTCTGATTATACGCGTACATTTCCTGTTTCGGGTAAATTTACTCAAAAGCAAAAAGAAATTTATGAAATTGTTTTACAAGCAAATACAGAAGCTATCGCTATGATAAAACCCGGTTTAACCTATCAAAAAGTACATTACCATGCTACTACTGTTATAACTAAGGGTTTGACTAAATTAGGATTAATGAAAGGCAATCCCGAAGAAGCGGTTAGTGTAGGAGCTCATGCCTTGTTTATGCCCCACGGACTGGGACACATGATAGGTTTAGATGTACACGACATGGAAGATTTGGGCGAAAATTATGTGGGTTACGACGAACAAACTCAAAGAAGTACTATTTTTGGACACGGAAGTTTACGCTGTGGCAAGGAATTGAAAAAAGGTTTTGTGCTTACCGTAGAACCCGGTATTTATTTTATCCCTCAATTAATAGATAAATGGGAAAAAGAAAATAAATTTACCGATTATATTAATTACAACAAAGTAAGGGAATACATTGGTTTTGGTGGCATTCGTATCGAAGACGATGTGCTTGTAACTGATACGGGCTATAGAGTACTTGGTCAGCCACTTCCGAAAACAGTGGAAGAAATAGAAAAAATAATGGAATAACAGTCGCATCGCCGACAGTGAATGAGATAAAAGGTATGTAACTATACTGATACATGCAAAAATACAGGGTGTATATACTGCCTTTGGCTATAGTGTTGGGATTGTTTTTTCATTCTCACATCAAATTATTAGCGTGGTTTACGCCCTATTTGATTTTCATTATTTTATTTTTTACGTATAGCTCCTTGGAAGTAAAAAAAATACGATTTTCATTTTTTAATTTATGGTTGATTCTATTTCAGGTCTTATTTAGCATAGTATTGTATGTGGTATTCAAGTCGTTTAACAATGTATTATCGGAGGGAATATTTATTACTGTTTTAGCACCTACAGCAACTTCGGCGGCGGTAGTAGCGGTTATATTGGGAGCTAATCTAAACACAGTAGGAGTATATACGTTGTTTAGTAATTTTGCCGTAGCACTGATAGCTCCTTTGTATTTTACATTCATGGGTGGGAGTAGCGATTTCTCGTTTTGGCAATCATTTGGTAGTATTTTGGCTAAAATTTCACCCATACTCATACTGCCTTTTTTATTAGCTATTTTTATACAAAAAGTATTGCCTACATTCAATGCGAAAATTATTAAAATACAATCTATTTCATTTTATTTGTGGGCTATGGCTTTGATATTGGTTATATCCAAAGTAATGGGTTTTATTTTTGAAGAAAATGATTTTAACTACACTTTTTTGTTGTGGGCATTTTTTATTACCTTGATTATATGTATAGTGCAATTTTCGTTTGGTAAATACATAGGCAAACGATACGGTGATGCGGTAGCTGGTTCACAGGCTTTGGGACAAAAAAATACGGTTTTAGCTATTTGGATGGCTCAAACTTTTTTAAATCCCATGAGTTCAATAATTCCAGCTATGTATGTAATTATACAAAATTCGTTTAATAGCTATCAACTTTGGCAAAAAGAAATCAACCACCGCAAGCAGCCTTTACAATGACAATTTTGTCATTGGATTGCAACACAGTTTCTTGCCATAAGTTTTTTGAAATTATTTTATTATTAATAGCAATAGCCATAGAGGTGTCGTCTGCTCTTTGTAATGTTGTTAATAAATCCAACAGGGAGGAAGATTCCTCTATTTCATATTCTTTACTGTTTACCAATATGCGTATCATACGTTGAAAATTATTAGGATATAATGACTTTTAGTTTTTGTGGGTCAAATGCATGATTCAACGGACCGTGTCCTTGTCCTATGTGTACGTCTTTTCCGTGTAAAATAGCGTTGTGTACATATTTTTTAGCCAAACCCACTGCTTCCGAAATAGATAAGCCTAAGGCTAAATATGCCGCTATTGCCGATGAAAGTGTACAGCCTGTACCATGTAAATTATTAGATTCAATCCAGTCTGCTTCAAAGCATTGTACTTCCGTTTGTTGTTGAAAACTTAGTACATCTGTTGATTTTTCTGCTTTTAAATGTCCTCCTTTTACCAATGCTGATTGGCTACCAAATTTCAAAAGTTCTCGACTGGCTTTTTTCATATCGTCTAAGGATTCAATATTACTATGGAGTAGGAGGGATGCTTCTTTTAAATTGGGTGTAATGACAGTAGCAATAGGAAATAAAAGCGTTTTCATACTTTCTATGGTAGATTCCATAATCAGTGAGTCTCCGCTGGTAGCCACCATAACAGGGTCAACAACAACATATGGAGGTTTGTATTTTTTTAATGCAGAAACGAGTATTTCCACAATTTCGGTTGAATGCAACATGCCCACTTTGACCGCTGCCACCGAAAAATCGCTCATTACAGCCTCTAATTGTAATTGAAACACATCAGAATTAACTGATTGTATAGCTTTAACTCCCAATGTGTTTTGAGCAGTAATGGTCGTAATGGCAGTAGTTCCAAAAGTTCCCAAGGCACTAAAGGTTTTTAAATCGGCTTGAATGCCAGCTCCTCCGCTACTATCTGAACCAGCAACACTTAATACGATAGGATATGTTTTCATGTATTTTCTTTTATAATTTTTTCTTGTAGTTGAATACTTTCTTCGTGTATAATTTCCATGATTTTTTGCATAAATACCTTGTCTATTTTTTTTGCTTCACAAATATTTAAGATAGTGTTTAACAGCTCTTTCCATCGATTTATTTGCAAAAGAGACATGTTTTTTTCTTTTTTATAAGCTGCAATTTCACGAACCACATCAAAACGTTTAGACAGCAAGCAACACAGGTCTTTGTCTAATTCATCAATTTGTTCCCTTAGTTTTCGTAATTCTATGTCTTCTAATGTGGTAGTGGACGAAAAATACAATTCATTTATTAGTTTTTGATACTCATAAGGGCTAAGTTGCTGCTGTTTGTCGCTTAGGGCTTGATTAGGTGCATGATGTACTTCGATCATCAGCCCATCAGCTGCCAAATAAAGAGCTTTTTGAGCTACTTCGGCAATGTGTTTTTTATCACCAGCTATGTGGCTTGGATCGCAAATAATGGGTATTTCAGGATGTAATCGCTTTAGTTCTATAGGAATACTCCACAAAGGATTGTTACGATATATTGATAATTCATAGGTTGAAAATCCCCTGTGAATGGCTGCTAAACGTTGTATGTTGGCTTTAGCAAAACGTTCAAAAGCACCTATCCATAGGTTTAAATCGGGTGCTATGGGGTTTTTAATCATGATAGAAATGTCGCAACCCTTGCTTGCATCGGCTATGGCTTGTACTAAAAAGGGATTTACAGTGGTTCTGGCACCTATCCAAAAGGTTTTAATTCCATGATTAAGAGCTTTTTCCAAGTGATAAGCCGAAGCTATTTCTATGCAAACAGGAACTTGATACGTTACTTGAATTTCTTGTAGCCACGAAAGGGCTTTTAAACCGTATCCCTCGAAATTATTGGGCGAAGAGCGTGGTTTCCAAACACCACAACGAAATAAATCAATTTCGGATTTTGCCAATAACGAAGAAGCAGTCTCAACAAGTTGTTCTTGCGACTCTGCTACACAAGGTCCCGCAATCATTATACACGATTGTTTGCTCTTTGCTACAATAGGTTCGATATTAAACATTTTTATCCTTTATAATCAAACTATTATCCATAATAATCTCGCTTTTGCAAAAATAGTGTTTATTTTAATAAGAAAGGGTTTAAATCTTATCATTTTCTGGTTTTTGTTTATTAACATTTTACAGTGAAATACTTTTGAAAAATAAGTGCAAATAATACGTTAAGAGTGTTTAATTTTGTAATATGATAACTACCCATGTAAAACGTATTTTTCTATGTTTGTTAATAGCTTATGTGTCAGTAGGAAACGTAAGTAATGTTTATTCTCAGGCAACAAAAGCTTCGTTGACAGCTGAAAAAAAGAAAATAGAAAAGGAGCTTGCCGAACAAAAAAAAGCTTTATGGGAAGTTCAAAAGAATAAAAAAACATCCTTACGAGAGGTACAAATATTAAGCAATCAAATCAGAAAACAAGAACAGCTGATTCAAACCATGAGCACAGAACTTTCTTGTTTAGATGTAGAAATAAATACCATTTCTCAAGAGATAGTTTTATTGCAATCTAAACTCAATGAGTTGATTAAAGAATATGAAAAGGCTATTTATATTGCTTATAAATATCGAAATGTGTTGAGTAAAGTAAGTTTTGTTATATCGGCTGACAATGTGCATCAAGCTCTCAAACGCATGCGTTATTTACACGAATATTCCAATTCTTTGAAACGCCAACTCTTGATAATCAAAGACACACAAGAAAAAAAGAAGAAGAAAGAAGAAAGTTTGATTCTTGCTAAGCAGGAAAAAGAACATTTATTAGAGGATAGGAATAAAGAAAAAACAAATTTACAACAACAGCAAGGCGAAAAAAATAGAGTGGTAAACTCTTTGAAAAAAAGAGAAAAAGACATAAATGCAGAAATTAATCGCAAGATAAGGCGACAAAAAGCTATCGACAATCAAATAGCAAAAATCATTGAAGCACAATTAGCTGCGGCTAAAAAAACGGCTGTTGGTAAAACTCCCGAAGCCGACGTGGCTTTAGCCAATGACTTTGCAAACAATCAAGGAAAACTTCCTTGGCCCGTTGAACGAGGGACCATCATCACAAACTTTGGTACTTATTCGCATCCTGAAGTGTCTTCGGTGAAAATTACAAACAACGGAATCAATATTCTGACTGATAAATTAGCTCCTGTTAGAGCTGTTTTCAAAGGGAAAGTGTCTACAATTAGCGTTATTGATGGTGCTAATGTGGTCATTATCAGTCATGGAACATACCTGTCTGTATACAGTAATTTGGGAAATGTTAACGTGAAAATTGGAGACCAAGTATCAACCAAACAAGTGATAGGTACCATGAAATTAGATCCTAACGATAACAAATCAGAACTTCATTTTGAAATTAGAAAAGAGAGAACTCCCTTAAATCCAGCTTTGTGGATAAGTAGATAAAAACACCTCCTTCCTTAGCTTAAAATACTTGAAATAATAATTTTAATACTTTTAAATTCAAAATAGATTATATTAATGTATTTTAATGAAAAAAGTTGTAATTTTGCATGCTATACTAAAATAATAATTAACCACATTATATGCTAAAGAGGAAAAACATTTTTCTTTTATTTATACTTCTCACAATGATGAGTTTGCCTGCTTTTTCTCAGCAGAAAGAGAAGGTTTCGACTAAAAAAGAGAAAGTAATTATCCCCAAAGAAAAAGCTAAAACAAGCAGAAAATACCGCAAATATAAAACCAAAGAAGAGAAATTTGAAGCAGCCAAAAAGTTTTACGAAAGTGGTCGCTTTTTAAATGCTTCTCAATTGTTTGAGGAAATATATCCTTTGTATTTAGGTACTAATAAAGGCGATTCTATTTTGTTTTTATTTGCGTCCAGCTATTATTACAACAAAGATTATTT
>JAAYRN010000255.1 GCA_012518765.1 Bacteroidales bacterium | reverse complement strand
TCTTTTGTATGTTTTCAATAAAGAAAATTACAGACTAATATACAATCGCTTTTAGTTTTGCTTTTAAATCGGTTGACTCTACTGTAATGAAATACAAGCCTTCGGGAACGTTTAAGTTTAAGTCTAAAACGGATTGATTTTCATATACACCTTGAGTAATCAACTGACCGCTAACTGAATAAACCTTAATGGTAGCTTTATCTTTCACGCTTCCCAAGTCGATAAGAAATTGACCTTGTGATGGATTGGGATATAAATTCACATGGGTATCATAAGTAATATGCGACACGCCTACCGTTATAACGTAACACTCAGAAGTGTCGGAACAATTATTTTTAGTTACAATAACAGCATAACGTCCTGCTTTTGAAGTTGTAAATGTTTTATTATTTTCACCTTCAATGGGGCTGTAGTTATTGTTACAATCTACCCACTGATAGCTTGCATCATCTTCATTGGCTGTGAGTGTATTTCCATCTTGAGTTACGGTATTATCGGGGTATGGATAAACAGTTAATTCGAGATATACCACAGAATCCATTCCTGCCAAGTTTTCATAATAAGCCTCGTAAACTCCTGTGCTATCTATGTAATTACCATCGAAATAAAAAGCATCTCCTTCACAAATAGACTCAATCAAGCGTGTGGTATCGGGTAGCATATTATCGAATCTAATAAAATCCACCCACAATTTAGAACCTATTGTACTTCTACCCATGCTTATAGATATTTCAATTTGATTGGGGTTGCCGTATACATCAAAATCCATGGTTGCTATTTGATAAGTGGATGTTGCTTCGGTAATTGTATCTATAAAACTACCTATGTGCAACGTATCATCTTCATAAAAACTTACATTGATAAACACTTGCTCACTGCCTGTGGGTTCAAATTTATAAGCCACAAACATAGTATCTGGAACATCGGTAATAGACCCTTTATAATACAAACTCCCTGCTACTATATCGCCCATAAAAAATTTATTTTCAAGTAATACTGCATAATCTCCTTTATAGGAATCGCTTGTTTTAGAAACGTTAAACTGATTATCTTCTCGCAAAGGCAAACTTGAATTTGATGTGTGCCAATCTATTGGGTCTTCTGTTTTCAAGAAAGTCCAATCTTCTAAACTATGATTAGGCACCAATATAGGCGTAGGATCACTTCCTTTGGTAAAATACATGCTATCTATTTGCAACCAAGAACCCTCCTTAGGTGCTCCTCCCCAAGGATTACTGCTTGCAAAAGCAAGAAACATAGCATCCACTTGCGACAATCCGGTATTGATATCAAGTTCAACACATACCCAATCCGACTCTCCTTCTGTATTGTCAAAAATGATGAGT
Organism: Bacteroidales bacterium; assembly: GCA_012518765.1. Lineage (GTDB taxonomy): Bacteria > Bacteroidota > Bacteroidia > Bacteroidales > WCHB1-69 > UBA5266. The sequence continues at coordinate 2,555 of JAAYRN010000255.1, read as the reverse complement.
TGTGTAATATCGTAAATAATGGAATCTACTAATACTCCATCATTCCATAACATCAGCATAACCATAGCTTGATCGCCCGACTCTATACCAGACTTATACCAAAAATAAAATTTATCTCCCTCTTTATCAAAAGGATAACCTTCAAACTTCAATCCTCCCTGATCAACACTCATACTTCCATACATTAAGATTGAAGGTATTACTCCCCCACCATCTTGCAATACGGTTTTCAACATAATAGAGTGTATGCCCGCTTTGGGGTCGGTAGATACTTTGTGAGGATAAACAATAGATGTACCACCTTCTACTATTGGCATAATAGACCACATAGAGGGGTATTCAACAGGATGAGTAAGCGTATCCCAAAGTTCAAAATTACTATTTGAAATAATAGTTTGACTTACTGACAGCTGAACATAAAATACCACTAAAAATAAAATGTAAAATTTCTTTTTCATAACATATAAAATTTAAATTATTGATAAAAACTGTTTTTTGCAAAAATATATTATTTTTCAATACAAACAGAAAATCGATATGTTTTTTACAAACTGATTATCAAACAATTGAAAATTTACAGTGTATTATAAACTATTCACTATGAATTTTTGAAAAAAAATTACAACTAATTGTACATAGTCTTGTCGCTTACTAAATGGTATAAAACAAGGGAACAAAAGAAAAACAAATCAATTTATAGAAATCTTTGAACAAGCAGAAAATTTTAAGAAAAACAGATAACTCTAATAAAACTTCGCTTGTTTCTTGCATAGATTGAGTAATACAAGCTCATGAAAATTTGTATATAATTATGTGAAAACCAAAAACTTCTCATTTATAAAAAAGTTTTCACAAAAAGCAAATAAATTATATATATATTTGCAAATCAAAATTCATCCTTATTTCAAAACACACTAAAACAATTAATATAAATGAAAAAAGTAGGTATTAGAGAAGAAGATAAATATGCAATTGAACGCCGTGTTCCTTTGACACCCAAACATGTAAAACGCATTACAGACAAACACAACATTCAAATTGAAGTCTTACAATCACCCAAAAGAGCCTTTACCAACGAGGAGTATACCGCAACCGGTTGCAGCGTAGTAGACAATTTAAAAGAACACCAAGTTATTTTTGGCATCAAAGAAGTGCCTGTCGAAAGAGTAGAAGCCAACAAAACCTATGTTATTTTTTCTCACGTCATCAAAGGGCAACCACACAACATGCCCTTATTGAAAAAAATGATGGAAAACAATTGTAATTTAATTGATTATGAATGTATTGTAAACGAAGAAAACAAGCGTTTGATTTTCTTCGGACGCTTTGCTGGTTTAGCTGGAATGCTCAACTCGCTTTGGGCTTTTGGTTTACGCATGCAGCATTTGGGAGTAGAAACTCCGTTTAGCAAACTCAAGCAAATGTACACCTATTTTTCCTTAGAACAAGCCATGGAAGCGGTAAAAGAAGTAGGAGAAATCATTAAAAAAGAAGGAATACCTCAATCCTTACTTCCTTTAACTGTAGGACTTACAGGCTATGGCAATGTATCCAAAGGAGCACAAGAAATTTTAGACCTTTTGCCTGTCATCGAAATTTCGCCCGAAGAATTATTGAAATTATCCGAAACAAAAAATATATCAAACAAACATATTTATAAAATAATTTTCAAAGAAAAACACATTGCCCGACACAAAGAAGGCAAAGCCTTTGACTTAAACGAGTTTTTTACCACTCCAGCCCATTTCGAAAGCAATTTCAATCCGTATATTCCTCATTTAAGCATGCTTGTAAATTGCATGTATTGGGACGACAGATACGACCGACTGATAACCAAAAACCATTTGGCACATTTATATTCAAACAATCAACTTCGCTTACAGGTAATTGGCGACATTACTTGCGACCCCAACGGCTCCATAGAAGCCACCCACATGGGAACCGAAATAGAAAACCCCATTTTTGTATACCATCCTCTTACCCAAACACCTACATTTGGATACAAGGGAGACGGAGTCCTTATTATGGCGGTGGATATTTTACCCAGCGAACTCCCACGAGACTCGTCTTTAGCCTTTGCCGATGCCTTAGAGCCTTTTGTTTACGAAATTGCCGCCTGCGATTACTCTCAAGATTATGAGAAACTTACACTCTCATCGCCTATAAAAAAAGCCTTAATATTGCAAAACGGCAAACTTACACCCAAGTATGCCTACTTACACGAACATGTAAAAAAATACTAAAAGAAACGATTTCATTTGTATGAAAAACTTTTCTTTAAAGCTATCTAAAAAAAATCTTGCTATCATAGGCTGTGTATGTATCTTTGTTTTGTTTGGAATAAACAGATACAAGGTTTATACACAAGCAAATAAAACAATAGGTTTGTATATAAATTGGACTACAACCCACAAAGCAGCCAACATGGCTTATATGTTGGATTTTGTAGAAAACGACAGCTTGTTTGTTCAAACAAACCTAAAAAACATACATACGCCCTACTCCATCGTTTACAAAGAAAATAACACATACAAACTGAAACAGTTGGATTATAG
>JAAYRN010000254.1 GCA_012518765.1 Bacteroidales bacterium | reverse complement strand
GTAAAATAACAAAAATATTTGGCTTAAAAGGTGAGGTGTTAGTTTTTTTAGACACAGACGAACCTCACAAATACTACAACTTAAAATCGGTTTTCTTTGATATAGAAGGAGAACCGATTCCTTTTTTTATACAATCTATCAAACAAAAATCAAATAATCAACTGATAGTAAAATTTGATGAAATTAATTTGGAAAATGTCAACTCCTTTGTTAATATATCACTGTATTTGCCTTTGAGTATGCTTCCGCCTTTAGAGGGAAATAAATTTTATTTCCACGAAATAAATGGCTATATCATTATGGATGTAAATTATGGAGAATTAGGTTTTTGCGATCATGTTTTAGAATTTCCGCAACAGGCGGTTTTTCAAATTAAAAACCCCAAAGGAGAAATATTGATACCCATTGTGGATGATTACATAAAAAAAGTAGATAAAGAAAATAAAATCATTGAAGTAGAAACGCCAGCAGGTTTGATAGATATTTATTTGCAATAGGTTGTAAAAAAAGATTTAGACTTTAGAAATATATCTATACTATTATGTATCTACAATTCGTTTATTGTTGAAAATTGTAAATATTTATATGAATATGAAGGTAGTTTTGAAATATTTTCTTGTGTTTTCTTGTTTTATATTGACTTATTCCGCTTACGGAGAAGATGCAAATAAAATTTTTCAACAGGCGAATGAAGCCTATATGAAAAAAGATTATTCCACAGCCATTGAACTCTATGAAACCATGGTGCAAGAAGGTAGCAAAAGTGCTAACTTATTCTATAATCTGGGAAATGCTTATTTTAAAAATGAACACTTAGCTCAATCCATATTGTATTACGAACGAGCATTGCGTTTAAGCCCAAATAACAAGGACATAATCCATAATATAGCCTTTGCTAATCAAAAGATTATAGACGATATGGAAACCATGCCCGAATTAATAATTTATAAATGGATACGTAATTTCTACTCTCTTTTTTCGTCCAATACTTGGGCTGTTATTGCCTGCGTGTGTTGTATAGCTATGTTTATTGCAGTAGGTTTTATGATAGTTTCGCGTATGCACAAGCGTAGGGTTTATTTGTTTTTTATATCTTTGATTTGCTTTGTGTTGCTAATTATAAGCATTGCTTTTTCCATAATGCAATATCAGCAATCAAATCGTAGCGATGAGGCTATTATTACACAAGCAAGTGTGGTTGTAAAAAGCATGCCCGACCAATCGGGAACTGATTTATTTACCGTGCACGAAGGTTTAAAAGTGAAAATAAATGATAAAGTGGGTAAATGGGTAGAAGTGCTTTTCCCAAATGGAAGCAAAGGATGGATGAAAATATCTGATTTAGAAGTGATTTAAGTTTGTATTTCTGTAAAATAAACAAAAATTATTGCTTCTTTTTTTGGTTATAAACCTGTACTTTATCTGAAATTAGTTGTTCTACTTTTGATTTTAAAGATTGGAAAGTATCGTTTTCGGATGGAAAAACGGGAGGTAAAAACTCCACCCGTACAGGAGCAAAATAGCGAGGAAATTTAACTCGTCTATAAGCAGCTCTGTTCGAGCCGTGTATAACGACTGGCACTACAGGAATATCCAGTGTTTTACTCAAAATAGCAAAAGTTTCTTTAAATTCCTGTAATCCATGTTTTGAACGAGTCCCTTCGGGAAAAATAATTACGTTTTTACCTTCTTTCAAAATATGAGAAAGTTTTTGTAAGGCTTCTTTTAGGTCTTTGTTGATGTCCATCAGAATAACAGTATTTTTACGTGCCATAAATTTCATTAATTTACTTTTCCAATGTTTTTCTTTTGCGAAAAAATAGGTATTTTTATACGCCCTATGCCTCATTTTAGACATAATAAACAACCCATCTAAAGAACTTTGATGATTGGCAACGATAATACAAGCCTCATTGGGAATGTTTTTTTC
>JAAYRN010000253.1 GCA_012518765.1 Bacteroidales bacterium | reverse complement strand
TGATGGTTGTAGATTCACTCATTCGTTTCATGAAAATAAAGCTTGATAAAATCATTCCTATTTCTATGGCTAAAATTAGGTCGAAGAATACGGTTAAGAAAAAGGTAACAAGTAAAACGACTACGTCCATGCGGCTACTTCTTAACAAGGCTCTAAATTGCCTCCATTCGCTCATGTTGTAAGCAACTACAATTAATACACCAGCCAAACAAGACAAGGGAATTAGTTTGGCTACGGGGACGAAAAACAACATAATCAACACAAGTACAATAGAATGTACTATCCCAGCTATAGGAGTTCTACCTCCGTTTTTTACATTAGTAGCGGTACGTGCAATAGCACCGGTTGCGGGTATTCCTCCAAATAATCCAGAAAAAATATTTCCAGCTCCTTGTGCGATGAGTTCCATATTTGAGCGGTGTCTTCCTCCAATCATTCCATCGGCAACTACAGCCGAAAGCAATGATTCTATGGCACCCAATAGAGCAATGGCTATAGCAGGTTGAATAAGATCTTTTATAATTCCAAAGTTGAGAATGGGTATTTGCGGTGCTGCTATTTTGTTTGAAATTTCACCAAATTTACTTTCAATAGTTTCTACAGGCAAGCCCAAGTAATAAACCAATAAAGTTGAAAGTATAATGGCTACCAATGAGCCCGGTATTTTGGAGGTAATGCGATAAAAATTAGACGATATAACAATAGTTCCTACGCCTATACACAAAGCAATCCAGTTTACGCTTCTGATATTGTGAAAGTAAGCACCCCATTTTTCGATAAAATCGGAGGGGACGCTACTCATTTCTAAACCTAAAAAATCTTTGATTTGGGTTGAAAAAATAATAATAGCTATACCGCTTGTAAAACCTACAACTAAAGGATAAGGTATGAATTTGAGGTAATTACCTAATTTTAAAAGTCCCAATCCAATAATGAGAAAGCCACCCATAAAGGTAGCAATGGTTAAGCCGCCAATTCCGTGTTGTTCAACAATACCAAAAACGATGATAATAAAGGCTCCTGTAGGACCGCCAATTTGGACACGACTGCCTCCTAATATTGAAATAACAAAACCAGCTACGATAGCGGTTATAATACCTTTTTCCGGAGATACTCCCGATGCGATAGCAAAAGCTATTGCCAAAGGCAAAGCAACTATTCCAACGATAATTCCCGATAGAATATCTTTTGTGATTTGCTTTTTACTAATGCCAGATTGGAGTAATGAAACGAGTTTGGGAGTAAATTCTTTATTCTTCATTAATCCGTAATTTTATTTTAAAATAGTGCGACATTTATTTGATGTTTTATTATTGTGAAAACGACAGATACTGTTTGATTTATGCATATAAAAATGTTTTTTTTAACCATAAATTTATCTATGTTTTCTTGTTTTTCGAACAGTAGCAAAGCTACAAAAAAAATCAATATGTTTTGCTGTTTTTTTTGTTAAAAAGAGTCTATTTTTTTGTCTATAAATCTTAATATTTAGACGAACAAAAACTATAAAATATACAGCTTGTTTTTTTCTAATTCTTGAAATTTACGCTTAGATAACGTTGGAGTTTAAGTTATCTTTTGCATAATGATAACAGTGTTGGAATATAGAATATTATAGTTTTTTTGATATACAAAACTATCGGGAAGTTTACGTACAAAATTTCTTACCTTATATTTGAACAAATCTATTCCTGCATTAAACAAGACAAAACCATCTTTTGTAAGATTTTTAGATAGCATTTCCCAAAATTGTGGTTTGTAAAACTTCTTAGGAACCTTCATGTCTATAAAAATATCTACAATGATTAAGTCAAACTGTGAATTTGATTTTTCGATGTAATCCCAAGCGTCCATGCAATGAATTTCAAGTAGTTTGTTAGGTTTAACATCAAATTCATCGCGAGCAATATCTATAATCAAAGGGTCAATATCGACTGCTACAACGGGGGCATGGCAGTCATATTTTTTCCTCAGCGACTCAATAATAGAACCACCGCCAAATCCTAATAACAATACAGATGAAACATTAGTTAAAGGAATGGAATCTAAGCCGTATTCAAGAACATCGACCAGCGTTCCATAGGAATAATTGGCGTATTTAGTGTTTAGTAGTTTTTTGTTTCCTTTTTTTACGATTTTTAAATATTTATTAATCGGAGATTGGTATTCTTTTAAAATTTGTTCGGTATTATCCATTGTCTTATGATATTGTTCCTTATGCGACAAAGATAGACATTTTATTCATCTC
>JAAYRN010000252.1 GCA_012518765.1 Bacteroidales bacterium | reverse complement strand
GGATTTTCTATGGTTCCGTAGGGCGATGTTCTGGTTACCTGCCCCAACGGAGTTGTGGGAGAATACTGCCCTTTAGTTAATCCATATATTTGGTTATTAAACAGTAAGATATTTAAATCTACATTTCTTCTTATGGTATGTACAAAATGATTCCCACCTATAGCCATTAGGTCGCCATCGCCTGCAATAACCCATACACTTAACTTACGATTCGATACACGCACACCGGTAGCTATGGGTGTAGCTCGTCCGTGTATACCGTGAAATCCGTAAGTATTTACATAATATGGGAATCTTGAGGCACAGCCTATTCCCGATACTACGCAAAAATTTTCTTTTTTGTATCCTATTTTTGGAAACACATTCAGTACAGATGATAAAATGGCATGAGAGCCACATCCTGGACACCATCTTACCATTTGATCACTCGCAAAATCTTCTTTTGTTAATGGGACTGTTGAACGTTCTATTATATCGTAACTCATTGATTATTCCTCCTCTAAAATTTGATTAAACGTACTAATTAATTCTTCTGTGGTAAATGGTATACCTTTAATTTTATTGTAATTTATATAGGTAAAGTTTGGATGTCTGATGCGTAAATAATCAGCAAACTGTCCATCATTTAATTCACACACTATGATTTTTTTGAATTTAGAAAATACGTCGACTGTATTTTTAGGTAGCGGCATAATGTATTTAAAATGAGCCAAACTCACTTTTTTACCTTGTTTTTGCAATTCTTTTACAGCCACTTGGGTTTGTCCTTGTGTTCCACCCCAGCTAACTACCAATAAGTCGCCTTCTTTATCGCCAATCACTTCTTGTTCAGGGATAAAATCTGCCACTTTTTGTACTTTAGCATCGCGATATTTAACCATTTTATCGTGGTTGTCTCCATCGGTAGAAACGGCTCCGTAAATATCTGTTTTTTCTAAACCTCCTACTCTGTGCTCCAATCCTTCGGTACCGGGATGTGCCCATTGACGAACAAATGTTTTCTCATCTCGTCTGTAGGGTTTGAAGTTTTCATCCTTAGCCTTAGCGATGGGAGGAGTAATTTTGGGTAAATCAGCAACCTTAGGTATTTTAAATAATTCTGTACCTTGTCCAATGTATCCATCACTCATGAGTATAACAGGTGTCATGTGTTCCATGGCTAATTTTGCTGCGGTATAAGCAGAATCGAAACAATCGCTCGGTGATGTTGCTGCTAACACAATGCAAGGGCATGAACCGTTGCGTCCGTATATGGCTTGCAACAAATCAGCTTGTTCCGATTTTGTAGGTAAACCTGTTGAAGGACCTCCTCTTTGTACATTGATAATTACAATGGGTAATTCCGTCATCACAGCCAATCCTATGGCTTCTGATTTTAACGATAATCCCGGACCTGAGGTAGAGGTAACAGCTAATGATCCTGCATAAGCAGCACCTATGGTTGAGCATATTCCTGCTATTTCATCTTCACACTGCATTACGTAAGCACCCAAAGACTTATGTCTGGCTAATTCGATAAGAATATCTGTAGCAGGGGTAATTGGATAAGAACCTAAGAATAAAGGTCTTTCCGAACGCTCTGCTGCGGCTAAAATTCCCCATGCTGTTGCTATATTTCCAGCTATGTTTCTGTATTTTCCTTTGGATAAGGTAGCCGTTGAAATATGATAACGCGATTCGATGGCTTCTATACTTTCGGCATAGATATAACCTGCATTCAAAACTCCTATATTAACTTCAGCTATTCTTGGGTTTTTAGCAAATTTTTCAGTAATTTGTTCCGATATAATTTCTAAATCTCTATCGAAAATAAATGATACTATGCCTAAGGCATACATATTTTTGGTTCTGTCTGCTTCTTTAACTTCTGCACCTAATTCCATAGCACTTGTTCTGGCGTGTGTAGAAATAGGAACTTTCAGTACATTATAACTTGACAGAGAGTCATCTTCCAATGGATTGGAGGTATAACCTGCTTTTTCAAGGGCTCTATCTATAAACGCATCAACGTCTACGATGATTGTTCCTCCCATTTTTACTCCACGAAGATTAGCTTTTAACGAAGCTGGATTCATAGCAACCAATACATCGTACTTGTCTCCGATAGTGGATACTTTTCCTCCTATGTGTACTTGAAAGCCTGAAACACCAGCTACTGTGTTGTGAGGCGCTCTAATCTCGGCTGGATAATCGGGGAATGTAGATAAATCATTTCCCGACATAGCTGATGTATCGGAAAACAACGTACCTGTAAGTTGCATCCCATCGCCACAGTCTCCAACAAATTTGACTACAACGCTCTCTTTTTCAATAATTTTTATTTTATCTTTTGACATAACTACAACTTATATTTATTAAAGGGTATTATTTTAAAAATCTCATGCAAAGGTATAGCTTTTATTTTGATTAATAGCCTATTTCGCAAAATATATTTATCAACATTTTGCATTTTTTTAAGTTTATTCCCCTGTAGATTTTTTTTCAATGTAAAATTTGAATTTTTGATTTATTTTACGTCTTAATATATACAATATCAAATAATAAAGTACAACGGCAAGCACTGCACAGCATGCAACCCAAAGTTGGTGTTTCAAAAAGTGGCTACCAACTACCATAACTATCAACAATAAAACCATGGGAAGTACATACGCATAAACCACCGCTTTAAAACCCAAAACGGTATCCATCTTGACATCCACTATTTCACCTACTTGATAATCTTGAGGATTATAGCATGTAATATCTATAATTCTTTCCTGAGTATTGAATGCCATGCAAGCACTTTTGCTTTTGCACTGTTGGCAGGCTTCTTTTAACAGAATTTCGACATGAACAGTCTGAGCTGAGATGGCAACAATTTTACCCTCTTGAAGTTCCTGTTCTTTAGGCATATTTTGTGTTACTTTAACATACTTTCGATGACGTTACGCATGTCTTCTTCCGACATCATTCCCATAGATGCTTGGGGTTGTCCGTTATTGGAGCAAAATAGAAAAAATGGAATAGACGAAACGCCATAGGCTTGGGCTAATTCTCTGTTATTATCTACATTAACCTTGTAGAAATTAACTTTTCCTGCATATTCTTTTGCTAACTTTTCCATGGTAGGCTCCATCATTTTACATGGGCGACACCAGTCGGCGTAAAAATCAACTACACAGGGCTTATCGCCATTGAATTTCCAAAAATTAAAAGTTTTAAAATCATGAATTAACTTTATATATTCCTCTGTATTTATTTCTACTGGTTTATCAACTACAGAAATATCTTGAACTTCTTGGAAAAGTTCTGCTTCAATATTTACATCTTCATTTGCTTCTGACTGGGATGTTGTCATTGGAGGCATGTTTTCTTCTTTTTCTGCTTGTGCTTGACAAGAAGCAAACATAAATAAAAAACCTAAACTTATGATTATTACTCTTTTCATATTCTTATTGTATTTTAATTTTTAAACGTGCAAAAGTACTAAAAATATGAATAGTATTTTTATTTTATTTAGAAACTAATTATTTTTCCGTTATTTTTTAGTCTTCGTTTTTCTTCTCTTTTCTTGTATCTTTCTTGTGCTTTTTTTATGTTTTCGTCATCGAAAGAAATTTTACCTAATTTGGGAATTAAATTGGCGATATTATCTGCTCTTTTTTGGATATAATTTGTTGGATTTTTGGCGTTCCACCTACGAGGATTGGGATAGCAAGCTACTATCAAACACGCTTGTTTTTTCGATAGTTGATGAGCCGAAGTTTTAAAATAAGTACGAGCCGCTGCCTCACAGCCGTAAACACCATTTCCCATTTCTATTACATTGAGATACACTTCCATTATACGTTCCTTGCCCCATATATTTTCGATTAAAAAAGTAAAATAAACTTCCAATCCCTTTCTAATCCACGATCTTTTTTGCCACAGAAATACATTTTTAGCCGTTTGTTGCGAAATGGTACTCGCTCCTCGTTTAGGCTTCCCTTTTTTACTCATATCAATGGCTTTTTGTATAGCTCCGTAATCAAAACCTTTATGTCCTAAATAATTATTATCCTCAGCGGCTATGGATGCCGAAATCATGTGAGGCGATATGTCTTTCAGAGCAACCCATTCTTTATTAATGCTTGCATCATCTGTAATTTTTCTAATCAACATTAAAGGAGTAAGGGGTGGATTTACCCACTTATAAATCACTGTAAAAAAAATACTTGCAAAAAATAATAACAATACAGTATAAGCTACTATTTTAAAAAAGGGAACAAGTTTTTTTTGCGGTTTTGATTTTTTTTTCTTTTTTGTCGTTTTTGCCATATCAAGGTAATGTTTTGAGGCACAAAAATAATAAAAAAAATGTTAGTTAACCCCGACTATGAATTTGAGTTTTAAATTCATGTATAGTTTATTGATAACAAAAACTTTATAAACTTTACAAACTATATATCAATAATTTATAACTATATTTTTCTGTCTCGTTATATAGATTTAACTCGGAGAATTTCTATTGAATAATCTGGATTTAATGTATTTACTTCATTTTCATAATTTCCTCTAAATCAAACATAATACGTTCTTTTGCCGTCAGTCCAACGTATCGTTTTGCTTCTTTCCCATTTTTAAAAATAATAATAACAGGAATCATTTTCACATCATACTCTTGAGCAGTAGCTTGACATTTATCAATGTCCAATTTGTAAAAACCAACCTTTTTATAAAACTTTTTTGCAATTTCCTCATATTCGGGCAAAAACAGTTGACAAGGCTTACACCAAACCGCCCAAAAATCAACAACAACATACCTTTGCAACAGTATAGCGTTTTGAAAAACAGAATCTGATTCAATAGTAGGATGAATGTATTTGTTTTTCTTTCCCAATTCTCGTGCGTTTGAAACTAAAACGCTGAAAATTACAATGAGACTAAAAATTGATTTTTTTCTTAATATACCTCCCATAATTACATTTTTTCTAGTTACTGACAACTCCTTATTTTTAACGTAAGTTTGCCTTGGGAACGAGTTGGAGGTCGAGAAAAAGTAGGATAATCAGGCATTTCAACTTGGATTAACGATTCGCTCTCTTTGGTAATGATTTTTGGTAAAAAAGTTTGTTTATCAAATTCGATGGTAACTGTAAACTCCTCTTTATTATTACTAATCATAACCATTCCTTGTATTTCATTTGTTATTGTATTTTCGCTACTTCCTAATCCTTCAATAATATACGTTGAGTCTGTTTCTGTAACAAAGGTATAATATGTAACAGTAGAATCTTTCTCGACAATCCATTTATCGCCAATTTTCACAGCAGAATCGGGAATATAACTTGTCCAGCTCTCAATGTTAGCAATTAATGATTCTTTTTTTGCCATGGAATTTACCATAAGATAAACTTGTTCACGTAAAGCCGGAGAAAGTTTTTTAGTTTTTGCCTTAAATTCTTTCGCAATATTTTTATTTTCTTTAACAGCAAGAATTTTCCCTTTTGGAGTTAATTCAGCAAAAAACGGCTTATTCATCATCATGGCAATTTGAGTTGAGGGAGACAAGTAATCCAACATATCCGCAGTTTTTGGATCGGTGGTAATTTCTTTCATTCCGATCTTTATGGTGGAATGACGTTCCGTGTACATAAAATTTAAAGTATAAAAATCAGGGGTTTTCTTTACAATATGATATTGGATAACCATGTTATATTCAACTTTATTTTCCTGAACCTCCGCAGAGCTTTCGGATAAAGAAGCAGATTCGACTTCAAAACATGCCCCTTTTTCTAAATTAATCCGAAAATCAATTTCCTTTTGTGCAAAAGATGTAAAAGGAGCAAGCAACAACAACAAATAAATAGTTATTTTGATAAAACGTGGTTCTTTCATTTTTTACTTAAAAAAACAGTTCTTATTGAAATAAAGATATAGAGCAAAAGTAGAATATTTTTCTTTATTAATGCAAACTTTTTAAAACTATTTTTAGCTTGAAATCTGTCTTTGTATAGAACATTCTCTTTTTTTATTAATCAATTGTCTCGTCCTAGCATAGCGTTACACAAAAAATAAATATAATGAAAGATAACAAAGTAACGTATGTAAAACGTACCCAGCGAGATTATAGTTTATCTTTTAAACTTCAAGTAGTTACTGAAGTTG
>JAAYRN010000251.1 GCA_012518765.1 Bacteroidales bacterium | reverse complement strand
TCTTAGGATCTAAGTTTGACAAAAAAGATAATGTTATTGATTTGATATTAGGCTCTTTAACCGAAGCCTCTACGGATGGTAACTGGCAATAATTATGAATACTTCTACACTTGCTCTCAGCTACGAAAGCGACATTGAAAATATAAGAATAACCCAATGTATTAAATCCATTCGCTTAAACTCGGATGGATTTACTGTTTCTATACACCACGAAGAAACACGAAAAATTCACCTTATACATCAATACAACTTAACCTCTACCCTATCCGATAAAGAAAAAATCAATCAAATCGTAAAAACTGACAAAGAGTTAAATATAAATTGTAGAAAAAAAATCTTCTATTATCACACGCTGATAAACACACAAATACCCGAAGATTACTATACTAAAGAAAACAAAGACAATATTTTACCCTTACAAACTTCAAAAAGTGAGACCTCTACCCTATTCCCCGAACGGATTGATACATACAAGTTTTACAATCTTTCTGTATGGGACAAAACATTGTTTGCAAACATAAAAGAATCCTTTCCTGGATTTACCATTAAAACATGTATTTCAAATCTATTCAATCTTTTACATCTATTTGATAAAAGTGAAAAAAAAGTAATTTTGTTTATAGAAAATAGACGTTTCACTATATTAGCAGCCGAAAAAAACTCTTTTTTAGGTACCAATAGTTTCTCATTTACCAACGAAGCCGACTTTATATACTACATTATATATTTCATTCGTAAAATATTTATCCGAACTGAAAATATACATATTTCAATAGGAGGAAATATTGAAGAACAATCCGTTTTGTTTCAATCGGTAAAAAAGTATTTTAAACAAACATCTATTTTTCATCACGCACACCTGAACGAAATAGATAATGGACACTATTTCTGTGATTTATTTTAATTTCTATGAGAATAATCAGTGGAAATCATAAAGGAAGACGTATTGTCACACCCCAAAATTTGGCTGTAAGACCTACCACCGATTTGGCTAAAGAAAGTATATTTAATATTTTAAACAACTTTTTTCACTTCGATACCATTCACGCTATGGATCTTTTTGCAGGAACAGGCAATATAACCTACGAATTTGCCGCAAGAGGAGCTTTAAGTGTAATATCTGTAGATAACAACCAACAATGTATAAACTTCATAAAAAAAACCATAGAAAAACTCAACTTTGACAACGTACATGTAATCAAAGCAGATGCTCTTACTTTTCTAAAATCTTGCAAGCAAAAATTTAACATCATATTTGCCGACCCTCCTTACGATAGTGATTTTTTTCCGATACTCCCTGAACTGATTTTCAACAATAATCTTTTACTTGAAGATGGTTTTTTAATCATCGAACACTCATCCTTTATATCATACAAAGAACATCCTAAGTTTTACCAACTACGAAAATACGGTAAAGTACATTTTAGTATTTTTGCCGAAAATCTTTAATTCATTAAAACATTTTACTATGATAAAATCAATGACAGGTTTTGGAAGCTATACATATAAGTATCAAGATACTACATATAATGTAGATGTTAGATGTGTGAACTCTAAGTTATTTGATTTTTCAATAAAAATTCCGACTGAATTTAAAGACAAGGAAAGTGAAATCAGAAAAATAATATCTACTTTTTTAGAAAGAGGAAAAATAGATTGCAGCATTAGCGTTGAAAAAGAAGATGTTACAACTAACAGTTTTTCAATCAATTCAGCTATCATAAAAAAACACTTCAACGAGCTGAAAAATATAGTTCAAGAGTTAAATTTATCTGTTTCCGACTCTAAATTATTGTCGATGGCTATACAAATTCCCGATGTAGTAGAAACACCCAAAACGAAAGCCTCTGACGAGGAATGGCAACATTTGGAATTAGCTATCAAAGAAAGCTGTCGCCTTACCGACAACTACCGCATAAGCGAGGGTAAAGCCATAAAGAAGGATTTTAAAACACATATAAATCTGATTTTAAAACATTTAAATGAAACTGAGAAATTTGAAAAAGAACGGATTCAAAGTATAAAATCACGTTTATTAAAAGCCCTAAACGACTTATCAGACCAACGTATTTCTTACGATAAAAATCGTTTTGAACAAGAATTATTATTTTATATTGAAAAGTTAGACTTTACGGAAGAAAAGGCTCGTCTTAAAAAACATTGTGAATACTTTATGGAAACCATGAAAGAAGATACCTCAAATGGGAAAAAACTTTCATTTATCTGCCAAGAAATGGGAAGAGAGATAAATACATTAGGAGCTAAATCATTAGAATACAACATACAACAAAATGTTGTACAAATGAAAGATGAGTTAGAAAAAATAAAAGAACAACTTGCTAATATTCTCTAATTAAAATAAGGTCGGTCGGGAAATTGTAGCCAATGAACATAATTTTTTCCTAAATCAGTTACTGCTTTTTGCCAAATATTTTCTGTTTCGGGAAAAACATACTCTCTTTTAAAAGAACTTACTATCCACATATTATTATCCAATTCCCACTCCAACTGCCCCGAAGTCCATCCTGCATAACCTATATAAAACCTAATGTTTTGGTCGTCCATCAAATCAGCTTTCAACAAAGAAATTAAATCGTATTCTTTACCTCCGAAATACACTCCATCGTCTAACATGATGTTGTTTTCCAATAAATCACCATAAGTATGTAAAAAGAAAAGTCGTTCTATTTCAACCGGACCGCCATTGTATAAATTCAATCGCTTTTTTATATCGGACTGTACAAATTTTAAAGGGATCTTTTTTAGTTTTTTATTAATAACTATTCCAAAAGACCCCTCATCGTTATGTTCAACCAACAGTATGACTGATTTATCAAAATAATTATCACCCATAAAAGGAACTGATATTAATATTTTTCCCGGTACTAAAGGGTGTGAAGTTGGTTTTATTTTTAATAAATCGTCAAACATGGTCATTTTTTTTATAATTCAGCTATTACAGCGTCAGTCATTTCGATAGTAGAGGCTGCTCCTTTTTTTACAACTTCTGGAGAACCAGTCATTTTCATCATATCATAGGTGCGTACTTTTCCTTTTTCCACTACCTTAGCTATGGCAGCTTCTATTTTTTGTGCTATGTCGTTTTCGCCCAAATATTCTAACATTTGACAGGCGGATAAAAACATGGCTATTGGATTGACTATAGGTGTTTCATAGTCGGCATATTTAGGGGCAGAACCGTGTGTTGGCTCAAAAACAGCTACTCCACTTTCGCCGAATTGTGCAGAACTGGCAAAACCCAATCCTCCTATTAAACCTGCAAATCCATCAGATAAAATATCGGCAAACATATTGGTAGCCACTATTACATTGTAATCTTCTGGATTTTTGGTTAACCACATCATTTGAGCATCGATATTGGTATCCCAAACGGCTAAATCGGGATAATCTTTTTTAGCTATATCTTGAGCTAATTTCAATATCATTCCCGATGTTTCGCGAATAACATTTGGTTTTTCGCAAACGGTAATTCCTTTAAATCCTCTTTTTTTAGCATAATCAAATGCGGCACGTAATATTCTTTCTGAATATTTTTTCGTCAATACTCGAGTCGATATGAATACTTCGTTGCGGGGGTGCATAGAGAAATTATCAACAAATTTCTTGTGTGTCATCATAGCGTCCCAAACCTGGTCGGGAGCATTGTTCCATTCAATACCTCCGTATAATCCTTCTGTATTTTGACGGAAAACCATAGTGTCTATCATGGGCTCGGAGAAATTTCCATCGGCAGTTCGTCTGATAAAATTCAAAGGATTTCCTTTAAATGTTTTACATGGACGCATGCAAATATCCATTTTAAAATACTGACGCATAGTTACAATAGGACTATAATAAACCAATCCTTTGTTTTGAAGTTCTGGTGCTAATTCGGCAGCTGCTTTATCTTTGGGTTTTGAGGTAATAGCTCCGAATAATCCTATTTTATGTTTTTCTAATAAGTCAATGGTTCTTTGTGGTAGAGGATTCCCCTCTTTGCACCAACATTCCCAACCCACATCAGCATGTACGTAATCCGCATCAAATCCTGCTGCATTTAACAAGCGTATGCTTTGTTCTAATACTACTTTGCCTATTCCATCGCCAGGCATGGCAACTATTGTTCTTTTAGCCATATTGTTAATGTTTTTATTATAATTATTATGATTTGTGTTTTGGCAAAATTATAAAAAAAAATTCACAAAGTTTGTATTTTATCTGTTTATTTTTAAACATTAAATTTCTTTATAAAGTCGTATTGGGTTTAAGGGATATTTTAAGAAATAAAAAAAGGCATAATCTCTCATTTAAAAAGAATTATGCCTTACAAATAGATTGTATGTTATTTTACTGTGTAACTAATTTATACGTATCTAATGCGATTACCAACTCTTCGTTGGTGGTAACAGACATTACTTTTACTTTGCTGTTAGGGGTAGAAATTACGCCATCGCATCCTGCAAATTCTTCATTGGCTTTTTTATCTAATTCTATTCCTAAATACTCCATGTCTTCAAAAATAGGTTCACGCATAAACCATGCATTTTCGCCTATTCCACCTGTCATAACTATAATATCTACTCCGTTCATAGCTGCTGCATAGGCTCCTATATATTTTTTTACTCTATAGGCAAACATATTAAAGGCATGTGTGGAGCGTTCATCTCCAGCGTCTTTTCCTGCGCGAATATCTCGCATATCCGACTTGCCTCCCGAGATACCGCATAATCCTGATTTTTTATTCACAAGATTATTCATTCCTTGATAATCAAGATTTTCGTTTTCGCCTATGTACATGAGTACGCCAAGGTCTAAATCGCCACAGCGGGTTCCCATTATCAAACCTTCTACAGGAGTGAATCCCATGGATGTATCTACCGATTTTCCATTTTTAACTGCACATATAGAAGCTCCATTCCCCAAATGACAAACTATTATTTTTTTCGTTTGCCAGTCTTCGCCTAATAGTTCAGCTGCCTTGGGTGCTACATATTTATGGCTTGTTCCATGAAATCCATAGCGGCGTATTTTTTGTTCGGTATAGTATTCGTAAGGTATAGCGTACAAATACGCATGTGCTGGAATGGTATGATGAAAAGAGGTATCGAATACACCTACTTGTTTTACATTGGGTAGCATCTTTTTCATTACTTGGATTCCCATTAAATTACCGGGATTATGCAAGGGTGCTATGGTGCATAATTTGTCTATTAATTCCATTTGTTCTGCTTCAATAATAGCACTTTCGGGGAAATATTCACCTCCATGAGCCACACGATGACCACATGCTCCTATTTCATTTATATCTGAAATAACGCCCATATCTTTATCGGTCAAAGCTTTTAATAACATGTCTATTCCTACAGCATGATCGGGAATGGGTACTTGAGTATAATATTTTTCTTTGTCTTTTGGTCTATGCGTAAACTCACCCATTTCTAAACCTATTCGCTCTATCAATCCTTTTGCTAATACATCAGCATTATCAGCCATATTAATTAACTGATATTTAATAGACGAACTACCACAATTTAAAACTAATATCTTCATTCTTTATCGTTGTTTAATTATATATGTTAATATTTGATTTTTAAGATGCAAAGATAAACAAATTAACAATAAAAACAACAACTAAAACTTGAGAAATACAAAGAATATTACCTTAACGAACTAATGTTACACTGCCATTTAATACAAACGTATTTGTTTGTGATTTAGGTACTGCAAACACTACCCAGTAATAGACTCCTTCGGCTACATTTTGACCTAATTTATTTTTTCCGTCCCACCAAAAATGTTCATCTTCATAGTTAGGACAATTGGGATCTTTGCAGTTTCGTTGCCATACTTTTGCTCCCCATTTTGAATAAATCACCATCTCAAAACTTTCAAAATAGCCTAAGATTTCTAAAGGACAAAAGAAATCATTAATTCCATCATTATTTGGAGAAAAAATATTGGGAAAACTAAGAGCCTCTAACACTAATACGTTGTGTGTAGCTTCGCTTTCGCATCCATACTCATCTGTAATGTGTAAATTGGTAGTTACAATACCCGAAGTAGTGGTATATACATGAGAGACTTGACCTCCTACCCTACTTGTATCTATTGTTTTATCGCCAAAATTCCATATCCATTCTACTATTTGTCCATCGTTTTGTATGGATTGGTCTAAGAAACTCACTACTTCTTTTGCCTTAACACCTTTATCAGTTCTATCTGTAACATCCTCTCCATTAGAATTTAATATCATATAATCAGCATCGGGAGGAATGTATACATTTACAAGAACAGTATCGTAATAATCTTTCATACATTGATTATTTAAAAAGCCAACACTCAATCTATAAGGATAAGAACCTGAGGAATTAAACATGCGTTTCACGGGGTTTCCACTTAATTGAACTCCATCGTAAAAATACCAATCAAAAGAAATTTCTTTTCCCGATATATTTTCAGCTTCAAAATCGACCTCTAAACTATCACAGGCTGATAAATTGGAATACAAAAACTGTATATCTGGGAACTCAAATACTTTAATTTCTTTTACTTTTGTTTTAATACATCCTTTTACGCTTGCTGTTAAAGCTACGGAATAAATGCCTGAGCTATCATACTGTGTTTGTC
>JAAYRN010000250.1 GCA_012518765.1 Bacteroidales bacterium | reverse complement strand
TGCGTATACCAAAATCGGCAAATACACTATAGAGTAAGGGTATTAATATCAAGGTAACAACGGTTGAAATGGTTAATCCCCAAGCTACTGTCATACCCATTGAGTTCCACATTTCGGCTCCTTCTCCCGTTCCTATGGCTAAGGGAATCATACCCAAGACTGTAGTTGCTGTTGTCATTAGAATGGGACGTAATCGCGAATGACCTGCCGTAATTACAGCTTTTCTTACACTCATACCTCTTTCACGACATAGTATGGTGTAGTCTATCAGTACAATACCATTTTTCACCACAATTCCTATCAGCATCAAAGAGCCTAACAACGCCATTACTCCCAAAGGTGTATTGGTTATAGCCAATCCTAAAAATACTCCCGTAAAAGCAAAGGGAATAGAGAACATAATCACAAAAGGATAAGTAAACGACTCAAACTGAGATGCCATTACTATGTAAACCAATACAGCTATTAGTACCATAAGTGTAATAAGGTCGGCAAAAGATTCTTGCTGATCTTCCCAAACTCCACCTATTTTATAATCCAATCCGCTTGGAAGTTCCATGCTATTTAATTCTTTATCGGCTATAGCTACAATATCGCTTAAAACAGCATCTTTTCCAACCACACAAGAAACGGTAATGATGCGTTCGCGATCTTTTCTTTCAATGGCTGGAGGGGTCATTTGTTCTACTACAGTTCCTAAATCTTTAACTCTGATGCCATTGCCTGCACTATTATATATTAATATATTTTCAATGGCTTCTACACTTGTTCTAAATTCAGGAGCATAGCGTACTCTAATATCATACTCATCGCCATCTTCGCGATAAAAAGAAGCTACAGCACCATTGAATCTATTGCGTACAAACATGGATGCTGTGGTTAGATTTAATCCGTTTTCAGCTAATTTTTCTCTATTGAAATCTATTTGTATTTCAGGAACATATTCATCTCTACTGATGTTTACCTGCGTACATCCTTCCACTTTTTCCATGCGTTTAGCTATATCGTGTGCAAACTTATCGCTTTTTTCAAAATCAAAGCCATAAATTTCAATATCAACCGTACTTTGTCCACCCATACGTCCCCCACCTGTACTTACGGTATAGGTTCTAATTTCGGGATACTCATCTAACATTGATCGTAAATCATCAGATATAACCGTGATTCCTCTTTCTCGCTCTGTTTTACGTAACAATCTAATATTAAAAGATATAACATGATTACCATTATCCGATAACAAAGCAAAAGAATTATTTTCATCGGGTTGTCCTACAGAAAAACTTGTGGTTCTTACTTCAGGAAATTCTTTTTTTAATCTTTCGTTTAACTCTAAACCTAATTTTCTGCTGTCATATAAAGATGTTCCTATGGGCATATTTACTTTTACAGATAAGCTAGCATTGTCTTGCGTAGGAAAAAATTCAGTAGGAATAAATTTCAACAATAATAAACTTCCTATGAAAAACATAAGCAAAGTAATGATAATTTTTCCCCTATGATTCATAGCTTTATCTAACATTGATATGTATAGTTTGTCTAATTTCTCTAAAAATCTTTCGATAGGAGAATAAACAAATCCAAACAATTTACCTCTGTTCGGGTTATTTTTTAGCAGTAAAGAAGACATCATGGGAGTTAGCGACAAAGCTGCAATCATAGAAACCAACATAATAATGGAAACAATCCAGCCCAATTGTTTAAACAAAACTCCTGACATCCCCTCAATAACCGTTAGTGGTAAAAATACGGCAAACAACACCAAAGTGGTTGCTATAATAGACAGCGATACTTCGTTGGTGGCAAATACGGCTGCAGGTTTGGGTTTAGTTCCACGTTCAATATGAGTAGATATGTTTTCTAACACAACAATAGCATCGTCAACGACCATACCAATAGCCAAACTAATAGATGATAAAGAAATGATATTTAATGAATTGCCTGTTACATACAAGTAAATAAAAGAAGCTACCAGTGAAATT
The DNA here is from genome assembly GCA_012518765.1 of Bacteroidales bacterium. Lineage (GTDB taxonomy): Bacteria > Bacteroidota > Bacteroidia > Bacteroidales > WCHB1-69 > UBA5266. The sequence continues at coordinate 3,298 of JAAYRN010000250.1, read as the reverse complement.
GGAATTACTATAATAATAATAAACGTTGCTCGCCATCGTCCTAAGAAAAATAAAACAACTAAGATGACTAAAACTAAGATTATAAATATAGATTCTTTTAAACTGTCGATGGTATTTACAATGCTGTCGCTTGTGTCGTTGATAATACCCAGTTCTACATCAGAAGGTAAAGAATTTTGAATGTCGGGTAGCATTTTTTTTACTTCCTTGGCTATACTCACCGAATTAGCTCCGGTTTGTTTTTGTATAATGATTCGGGCACCCCTTACTCCATCGTTATATACTTCTTGCATACGCTCTTGTAAGGTATCTTTTACAACTGCCACATCGCGTAAAAATACGTTTCTATTGGCAAAACTACCTACAATAATGTTGTTCATTTGTTCGGCATCGGTAAATTCACCTTGTACACGCATGGCGTAAGTTTGTGTGCCTAAATCCATAGAACCCAATGGAATATTGGTGTTTTCAGCTCCAATAACTCCCGCTATGCTTTCTATGGTCAGCCCATAGGCTTCTAATTTATAAGGGTCGCAGTATACCTGTATTTCTCGTTCGGGAGCACCGGCTATAGAAACTGTACCTACTCCTTTGATTCGACTAAGTTTAGATACTACTTTGTCATCTAATATTTTATAAAGTGCTTGCGTACTTTCTTGTGATTTAACCGACAAAAACAAGATGGGAATATCTTGTGCATCGAATTTAAAAATATAAGGTAAATTAGCTCCATCGGGCAACCTCGATTTTACCATATCTAACTTATCCCGCACATCGTTAGTGGCTTCATCTATATCAATACCGTATTCAAACTCTAAAAATATAATAGAATAGTTTTCCTTAGAATTTGACCATAAATGCTTTAAATCACTCAAACCGTTTAAGACATTTTCTAAGGGCTTGGTTATATTGTTTTCAATATCAGAAGCACTTGTTCCTGGATATGAGGTAAATACCATAATTGTATTGGAACCCATATCGGGAAACAAGTCAACAGGTAATTTTGATAAACTAAATAAGCCTATAATAGCAATGGCTACAAAGACCAATGCCGTCATAATGGGTTTTTTTACCGCTGATTGATATAATTTCATGGTTGATTTTATTTAACTAATTCTACTTCTATTCCATTATTTAATCTACTTATGCCACTTGTAACGACAAAGTCTCCATTTTCTACTCCTGAAATTAGCTCATAAGATTTGTCGATTATTTTTCCTATAACAACTCTGTTATAAGAAACTTTTCCATCTTTGTATACATACACATAGCGTTCGCCCGAACCTTGTTGTTTAACAATAGCCCCATCGGGAACAAGTATACGATTTTCGCTTCCCATGTTTACAGTTACACGTGCATACATCCCCGGACGTATTTTAGCATCAGAGTTTTGGATAGTAATTTCAACTGCAAATGTGTGTGTACGTGGGTCAATGGTAGGATATACCAAGCTAACTTTCCCTTTAAATTCCTCATCACCATACACATCAACTTTTACCTTAACATCCATTCCTTTAGTTACTTTTGTATACATGTTTTCCGATACATGAATAAGTAGTTTTACCGGTTTGATTTGTTGTACTTGTAAAATGGGATTTCCTGCATATATATCGCCAGCATCGTAATTTCTCATGCTAACAACTCCCGATATAGGACTGTGAAGCTGAGTGTTTTTCTTTAAATCTTCGTAAGCCGTACGTGCTACATCTAAGTTGGTTTTTTGTGCATCCCAATCCGATTTTGAAATTCCTCCCACCTTATACAATTCGTCTAAGCGTTTAAAGGTAGCTTCTAAATTTTCTAATCTTGATTTAGCTTGCAGCAAATTATTTTCATCCATTTGGATTAATAATTTCCCCTTAGGCACATTATCCCCTACTTCCACAAATATTTTATCAATGCGACCGGGTATTGTAGGAGCTATATTATTCACAGCCTCAGCCTGTACGGTAGCAGTATATTCATACAATTGTTCCACTTCTTGTTTGTAAACTTGCTCTACCCTGACTTTTGGTTTTGTGTTTTTTTGGTTTTCATCATTTTTTGTACGATTACAAGCTTGTAAACCAATGACTGCAAGCAGTATAAATGTAAATGTATTAATTACTCTTTTCATTATTGTATATTTTTTCTTTTTTTACTTTATATATTCGTTTCCTAAGGTTTTTTCTAATTCAGCATAAGCAGCTAAATAGCTGTATATTGATTGACTGTATGTTAATTTAGAGTTGATTAACATCATTTCCGAAGACTGTAAATCCAACCAAGTTCCCATGCCTATTTCGTATTGTTTTAAACTGATGTCGTATGCTTTTTCGGCTTGCAACATGGTTTCTTTGTTGGATGTCAGTTGCTCTATGGCATTACGCATGTTGTTGAGCGAATTGCTTACGCTTATGGTAATATTTCTCTCTAAAGCCAATCGCTGATCTTGTATGTTTTGAATAGCCAACTTACTCGACTTTATTTGATAAGCCGTTCCCGCCCACGATACAATGGGAATGGATAAGGTTAAACCAACCACCGAATAGGGATTCCATCGGTAATCATTGAATTTAAAGTCATTATTCATAGACATATATTGGTAGCTCCTGCTTAAATTTAAAGAAGGGCAAGCATTGGAAATAATAATATCTTTTGTCTTTTTCAACTGTCTTTCAGCTAATTCTAATTGCTTTAAATGGGTGTTTTCAATCACAGAAAGGGAATCAATGAGAGGCAGGGTAGCATTTTCTACCAAATCTTCATATTCAGCCATTTTCCCTTCAAAAATCACAGCTTCATCCACATTTAAACCTATCATTACCTTGAGCATCATAATACTTAAATCGTAATTGTTTTTGGAAGAAATCAAGGCTGGTTTTTGATTTTTGAGTTGTACTTCGGCTCTTAATTTATCAAACTCAGATGCCATGCCTACTTGGTATTTATTTAAAATATTTTCATAGGTCAAGGATACGGTTTGGTAATTTTTTTCCAATACTTCGTAGGTTTCTTTGGCAAGTAACATAGTATAAAAAGCCTTTTTAACCTCGTAAACCAAATCTAATTTGGATGCACGTGCGGCTTCCAATGCCGTTTCCACACCAATTTGCGACAATTGTATGCTGTTCCAAAGAGCGGCATTGATAATGGGCATGCCAAAATTAATACCTCCTGAATAATTATTATCTGTACCTACCTCTATCTCCATAGGACTACCCATAAAATCCATAGTCATAACTTGTTTTTTAAGGGTGCGGTTGTAAGTAGCTGATACTGCTGCATTGGGAAACAAAGCTACTATTTGTTCGGCTTT
>JAAYRN010000249.1 GCA_012518765.1 Bacteroidales bacterium | reverse complement strand
TCACAATGATGAGTTTGCCTGCTTTTTCTCAGCAGAAAGAGAAGGTTTCGACTAAAAAAGAGAAAGTAATTATCCCCAAAGAAAAAGTCAAAACAAGCAGAAAATATCGCAAATATAAAACCAAGGAAGAAAAATTTGAAGCAGCTAAAAAGTTTTACGAAAGCGGTCGCTTTTTAAATGCGTCTCAACTGTTTGAGGAAATATACCCCTTGTATTTAGGCACTGATAAAGGCGATTCTATTTTGTTTTTATTTGCGTCCAGCTATTATTACAACAAAGATTATTTGATTGCAGCTTTTTATTTCAATGATTTTCAACGAAAATATCCACATAGTCCCCATATAGAAGATGCCGCATTTTTGAAAGCAAAATCGTATTACATGGTTTCACCCAATTACAATCTCGACCAAAGCGATACTTATTTAGCAAAAGAAAATTTAGAGATGTTTGCTAATTATTATTCTGATAGTAAGCATATTGAAGAAGTAAACTCCATGATAGATGAGGTTAGAAATAAGTTGGCATACAAGGATTTTTCAATTGCAAATATGTATTATTATACGGGAAATTATAAATCGGCACAAATTGCCTTTCAAAACTTAATGAAAGATTTTCCCGAAAGCGATTATATAGAAGAAGCATTTTATATTTTGACAAAAAATAATTACGAATACGCCATGAAAAGCGTTGCAGCCAAAAAAGTAGAACGATTTCAAATGGTGATAGATACAAAAAATAAACTAAAGGCAAAAAACGAAAACTCAATATATTTGTTAGAAGCTGAAAAATTAGCAAGCGAAGCCGAAAAACGAATTAATAAACTATTACACACAGCAGAAAAATAAAAAACATTATAACATCATATACTAATGAGTAACAAAGAAAATCAAGAAAACGCAGAAAACAAAGAAGCAAGAAAACCCAGACCCAATACACTGGCTATCACAAGAGATATTGATACCTTTGATGAAAAAACGGGAAATATTTATGAAACAGTAGTTGTTTTATCAAAAAGAGCCAATCAAATTGCATCGGATGTAAAAGAAGAATTGCACGAAAAAATGCAAGAATTTACCTCTACCCGCGATACGATGGAAGAAATTTTAGAAAATAGAGAACAGATAGATTTAGCCAGACATTATGAGCAAATGCCCAAATCCAGTTTGTTGGCTATAGAAGAATACTTAGAAGATAAAATTTATTTCCGTAAACCGGAAGAATAAAACATAACTTTGGCTACAAAACGTAACATATTGATAGGCATAACGGGAGGTATTGCTGCTTATAAAGCATTATCTCTCATTCGTTTATTTGCCAAATCGGGATATGAAGTTAAGGTGGTGGCTACTCAGAATGCCTTGCAATTTGTAACACCCCTGACCATAGAAACCTTGAGCAATAATTCTTTGTATAGCGATACGTTTGCATTGCCAACGGAAAGAAATATTGACCACATTGCTCTATCCGATTGGGCTGATGCCGTTGTTGTAGCTCCTGCAACTGCCAATATCATTGGGAAACTTGCTTCAGGAATAGCCGATGATGCATTGAGTACTTTGTTGTTAGCAACTAAAAAACCATTGTTCTTAGCTCCTTCTATGAACGAAAAAATGTTTCAACATTTTTCAGTACAAGCTAATTTGGAGTATTTACAACAACATGGAATTTATATCATAGAACCCGACGAAGGATTTTTGGCTTGCCAAACGACAGGAAAAGGAAGAATGGCTGAACCAGAAGCTATTTTCGATGAAATAAATAATTTTCTAACAACCCAACATGAACCGCCAACAATAAAAGCCTTGGTTACAGCAGGACCTACTTATGAACCTATTGATCCAGTTCGTTTTGTAGGAAATTACTCTTCGGGATTAATGGGCTTTTCGTTGGCAGAAGCCTTGGCACAACAAGGAATACAAGTTGAATTAATAAGCGGTCCTACTCAACTTCAAACGCATCATCCGCTTATTCGCCGTAGCGATGTGAAAACAGCAGCCGAAATGTTTGAAGTCTGTAGCGAAAAGGTAGCTCAATGCGACATTATCATTATGGCTGCCGCTGTTGCCGATTATACTCCCGTTGAAACACAAGTTGAAAAAATAAAAAAAGAAAACAACCTAACAAACATAGCATTAAAACCTACTACAGATATACTTAAAACACTGTCGGAGAGTAAAAAAGAAAATCAATTCTTTGTGGGATTTGCATTAGAAACTGATAATGAGTTGGAAAATGCCAAAAAGAAACTGCATTCAAAAAATCTTGATTTGATAGTGTTAAACTCTTTAAAAGATAAAGGAGCTGGATTTAATGTACCTACAAATAAAGTATATTTAATGGATAAATCGGGAAAAGTTATTGATATTCCACTCCAATCAAAAGAAAAAATAGCCGCTTTAATCGTTGAATATATGTTGACGGTATATAACCAAAAAAACCAAAAAACATGAAGAAAATACTTATATCCATACTGTTAGTTTTTACAGTTATTATGGGCTATTCGCAGGAATTTAAAGCAAGAGTTTCAGTGAGTTCCCAAAAATTACAAGGAGTTGATAAAACACCATTTACAGCTTTGGAACAAGAACTAAATTCCTTTGTTAACGAAAGAAAATGGACTACATATAATTTTAAAAGTGAAGAAAAAATAGATTGTAATATACAACTAAGTATAGAGGAGATTGCAGCTAATGGCAACTATAAAGCCAAACTTTTACTCCAATTAAGTCGCACGATTTTTAACTCTAACTACTCATCTTCCTTGTTTACACATCAAGACAATGATTTAACTTTTTCCTATACCTTAAATCAACCTTTGGATTTTGATAACAATAGTTTCCAACATAATTTGACTGCTGTTATAGGATTTTACCTTTATTTTTTCTTGGGATTAGAGTTTGATTCTTTTTCACAAAATGGAGGAACACCGTTTTATAGTCAGTGTCAAACCATAGTAAATTATTCATCGACACATTTAGGAGGTTGGGATCCCGGAGAAAAGAAAAATCGCTATTGGCTACTCGAAAACATGAGCAATCCATCCAGTGAAGCCTTACGCTCTTTTTATTATAAATACCATCGCTTGGGTTTAGATTTGATGCACAAAGATATAGATGAAGCATTGGAAAATATATTGCAGGCTTTAGAAGATTTGAACCAATTCAATAGGTCGAAATCGGGCACCATTATGTATGGAATGATATTTACGGCAAAATCAGATGAACTTGTCAATGTGTTTTCAGGCTCATCCGAAGAAATGCGAAACCGTGCTTATGAACTTTTGAGGCAGATGGATCCTTTTAACGAATCGAAATACAGTAAGTTGCAAAAATAATTTATTGTTACTCACGTATGTTGTTACATTTAAGCATAGAAAATTATACGCTCATAGAAAAATTATCCATTCATTTCAACGAAGGTTTTTCGGTGATAACGGGTGAAACTGGAGCTGGAAAATCTATTTTATTAGGAGCCTTGTCTTTGTTGTCAGGACAAAGAGCCGATACATCGGCACTCAAAGACAAAGCCAAAAAAAGTATAATTGAAGCAACCTTTGATATAGAAAATTATAACTTAGTTGATTTTTTTAATGAAAACGATATTGATTATGATAGTCAATGTATTATAAGAAGAGAAATTACACCCCAAGAAAAATCAAGGGCATTTATCAACGATACGCCTGTTTCGCTCTCTGTGATGCGAAAATTGGGCGAACAACTTATGGATATTCATACGCAAAACGCTAATTTATTACTGCAAAACAAAGATTTTCAACTGATTATCATAGACCAATATGCCAACATCCAAACACAAATAAACGATTATCAAACGCAATACAAACAATACATGGTTTTGCAAAAAGACTATCAAACCTTGTTTGAGAAAAATATTAATCAAGATAAAGATTATTGGAGTTTTTTGTATAAAGAATTGGAAGAGGCTAATTTACAGTTGGGAGAACAGCAAAAATTGGAGGAAGAATTGGAGGTGTTGAGTAATTCAGAAGAAATAAAACAAGAATTATTTACCGTATACCAACAATTGCAAGAGGGAGAAACTAACATATTGTCGGCTCTTTACGATGCAAAAAATCGCATACAACACATAGGAAAGTATAAAGTTGAAATAAAAAACATAGCCGAACGCTTAGAATCACAATTGCTTGAATTAAAAGATATTACCCAAGAAATAGACGGGGAGCAGGAAAAAATCAACTACAATCCTCAACGCATAGATTCCATTAATGAGCGTTTGAATACATTGTATAATCTACAGCAAAAACACAAGGCAAACAATGAGGAACAACTCATTGAAATACAAGAAAAAATAGCTAAATCCTTGCAGCAAATTGCCGATAGTGAGACAAAGAAAAATGAAATGGAAAAAGCCCTCGCTGAAATGAAAAATCAATTATTGAAACAAGCTACTTGGATAAGCGAAAGACGCAAAGCGGTTATAGCTAAGATAGAAATTGATTTGAAAAAAATCTTGCAGCAAATGAATATGCCTAATGCACAGATTAAGATACAATTAGATAGTAGTAATTCGTTGAATCAAAGAGGAATAGACAAGGCTTCGTTTTTGTTTTCGGCAAATTTAGGATTAAAAATGCAGTTAGTCGAAAAAGTAGCTTCGGGAGGGGAACTTTCTCGTTTACTATTGGCTATCAAATCGCTAATATCTCAAAAAAATATACTGCCTACCATTATTTTTGATGAAATTGATAGCGGTGTTTCGGGCGAAGTGTCGGCTCGTATGGCAAATGTAATGAAAGCTATAGCCTCTTATAGTCAGGTAATTGCCATTACACATTCGCCTCAAATAGCAGCCAAAAGCAAACACCATTATTTGGTGTATAAAGAAACACTCCAACAAAAAACTATTTCCGATATTAAAAACTTGTCTCCGGATGAACGTATACAGGAAATAGCAAAAATGATTAGCAACGAGGAGGTTACAGAAACCTCCATGGATGCTGCTAAACAATTATTAGAAAATTAATATTTTATTTATTTACTATACATGTATTTATACATGCATACCCCCGTCGCAACTTATGGTTTGTCCAGTTAGGTAGGACGAAATGTCGGAAGCTAAATATACTGCCGTATTAGCCACATCTACAGCGTTTCCAGCTCGTCTTAAAGGAATGGTTTTAATCCATGCCTCGCGTACTTCGGGAGCTAATACCTGTGTCATTTCGGTTTCGATAAATCCCGGAGCAATGGCATTGCAACGAATGTTTCTCGAACCTAATTCCTTAGCTACAGATTTGGTAAATCCCAACATGCCCGCCTTGGCTGCCGCATAATTAGATTGACCTGCATTGCCCTCTAAACCAACTACGGAACTAATATTAATAATACTACCCGAACGTTGTTTTAACATAAAAGGCTGAACGGCTTTGGTCAGATTAAAAACAGATTTTAAATTGACATTCAATACACTGTCCCAGTCGCTTTCGCTCATACGAAGTAATAAATTGTCGCGAGTGATGCCTGCATTGTTTACCAAAACATCAATGCTTTGAAAATCTTCTATAATTTTCTTAACCGTATCTTCAGAATCTGAGAATGATGCTGCATTGGAAGCATAGAATTTAGCCTTTACGTTCATTGACAACAATGTTTTTTCTAATTCCTTCGCCTCGTCATCTTCTTTTAAGTCGGTAAAAGCTATGTTGGCTCCGTATTGAGCAAAGGTAAGTGCTATTTGTTTGCCTATGCCACGTGCGGCACCTGTAATCAAAGCTGTTTTGTTCTCTAAAAGTTTCATGATTTATTTTTTATGATTTCTATAGACTGCAAAAATATAATTTTTTTTGATATATGCATTTTTTTTATTCCATAACAAGCTTCTTAGAATAAATCAAAATTATGCATTTGAGTTTTAAATTTAGATATAATTTATTGATTAAAAAACTTTATAATGATTTTTGAATAAAAATTCTTTAATGCTACGCATTAGAAAAACAGCAATCTTACTTGCTATATATCAATGATTTATAACTGTATTTATCTATCGCGTAATTTGAGTTTAACTCAAAAAAATCCTATTGTGTAATCTGGGTTTATATTATGGAAAATACAAAACGACAAAAAAGAGTAATGGGAGATACTAAAAAATATATTCCTTACTTTCTAACTTTTTTTATCGGACAATAGTTATTGTATTATTATTTTACCCGTTTCCAATAATGAACCTTTTCTGTCAGATATTTTATACAAATATAATCCGCTAACTAAATTAGATAAATCAATCATTGTTTGTGATGAATGTTTTATTTCTGATTTTATAATTTTTCCATTAATTCCAATTATATCAATCGTATATTCTGATAAATCAGTTTGGTTGAAATGAATATATAATTTTCCATCTTTTGTCGGATTAGGATAAATCTTAATTTGGTTATTTGGTTTTATATTTACGATATTAGAAATAATGATTGGTTCTCCCCAAGTCTTATTCCCCTTTTTGTAATAGACCAATTCTTTACTTATACCCCCCACGATACCTTTACAAGAATAATAAGGTCCGCCTAATCCTTTCAGATATACATTTGGACAAATATAACCATCAAATATAACTTCAGACCAACAAGAATCTTTTGCAAAATAAAAAAATTCATATCTACTTGGGTCTATTTTAGACAAGACATCATCATTTCTCATGTAACAACAGAAAGTCCCATATTCATCAATTGTCGGTTCTTCTGGTAATTTATCTAACGAAAAGTCTTTTTTGACTACAAGTTTTAATGTGTCGTTGTAAAAAATAGATGATATTTCAGAATTGCCATTTTTTTCAAGAATTTCTAGTTTACGGGAATAATAATAAACTATCGAGTCTTCGTAATCAATACGCTCAAGGTATTTATAAATTTCTTTGCCCGTTTTTTTTCTTTGCCCGTCCAAATTTACAGTTAAGATGTGTAATTCATCGTCAACGTTAAAATCATAAATATCAAACGTAGTCAAATTTTGAATACCAACTTTGGGATTAGATAATCCAACTAAATTATATTCCTTCAAAATTTCTCTATAAGTGTCAGTATTAGGAAATGCAATAAAATTCATTGTTTTAATAAATCCATGATTTTTACTGATAATAACTATCATATCATTAACATTGTAATCTAATGAATTCATATTTTCGTCGTATGCTTGAAATGCAATAATTTTAACAGAATCAACAAGTCCTAAAAAATGAATAGTATCTTGTTTTACCACTTTCGCTTCAATTATTAAAGAATTTTCAATTTGATACGCAACCCATTTCTCATTTAGAATAGCCTTTGTTTTTAATGTAATTACTTCTCCGTATTTATTAAAAAAAAGATTATCTCCATTTTCTTTTATATGGATTTTACTTCCCAACCATGAAAATTTTGTTGGCGAAAAACAATCATGGTCAAGTTGGTGGATATTTCTGTACGGATATAAAATAGAATCTGATTCGTATTTTACAGAATCTATTTTAATTGCTCTTATGTTTTTGTATGTGTCTTCAAAATACGCAATTCTGTTTGAATTGATACATTGATAATCAGCCCCATATACGTTTGAGATTAACAACGTAATAAAAAGGAAGGAAAATTTTATTTTTTTCATTTTTCTTTGTTTTTTTAATGTTAGTATTTTATTTTAATAGTAAGAAAGCATTTCACACTCTCTTACTATATTATCTCACAACCTGCACTTTACGATTTAAAACTCCTTGTTCTGTGTGGATTTTAACAATGTATAATCCTGATTTTAACGTACTGATATCTAAGGTGCTTTGGTTTGCATTAATAGAATGACGACTTACTTTTCTGCCCGTAATATCGTAAATATGAGCTTCTTTTATTAAAGCATCCTTATTATCCAAGGTTAATTGAGTGGTGGCTGGATTGGGATAAAGAGAAATGTCTGTGGATTCATCTAATAATACATTTTCTACATTCAATGCATTACAAACAAAAGGAGTGTTTTTTTCTTGATCTGTACTTCCTAAGCCCAATTGTCCGACATAATTTGCACCAGTTACACAAATAAGATTGTTTTTATCATCATTTTTTATAGCTACGCTGTGCATTCCAAATATGTAAATATCTGAAATACCTCCCTTTGCTGCACTGATACTTAGCCATTCTGTTTCGTTGCTTACTTTTGTAGGAATTTCTACATAATCATTCTTTTCAACGATTCCCAATTGTCCATACATATTAATTCCCCATGCGAATAATTCCCCTTGATTATTTAAAGCAAATGTATAAATAGAACCTGCTTCAACGTGTTTCCAATCCTTATTTTGTGTTATTTGTGTAAATTCATTAGCGACTACAATGGATGTATCGCCAAGAGCAAAATTAACATTATCTCCATAAGCCCATAACGTTCCGTCTTCTTTCAATGCAAATGCATGTTCCATTCCAGCAGAAATCATTAACCATTTATCGTTGCTATCTATGCAAGAAGGAGATAATATATTATCAAAAACATAACCCGAACTATCTAAGGTGAAATAAAACCCCCATTGCCACAGAG
>JAAYRN010000248.1 GCA_012518765.1 Bacteroidales bacterium | reverse complement strand
GAAGTTGCTTCATCGAAAAATAGCACTTTAGCTTCTTTATACAAGGCTCGTGCTATGCCTATTCGTTGTTTTTCTCCTCCCGATAATCGATTGGCAGATTCGCGTAAATTGGTATCTATTCCTTCGGAAAGATTGGAAAGTAACGTATGCAATTGAACAACCTCCAATACTTTTTTTATTTTTTCTCTATCTATTTGTTCATCGTCTAAACTTAAAGCTATATTTTGAGCAAGTGTTGCATCCATTACAAACACATCTTGAGATACATAGGCTATTATATTTTGCCACATCTGTTTTGTCTCTTCATTTAAAAGGACATCGTCTATCCAAATATTACCCTCAGTTGGGGTGTAAAACCCCATAAGCAAATGGAAAAAAGTTGTTTTTCCTATTCCTGAGGCTCCTCTAATTCCAATACAATCACCTTTTTGTATGGTCAAAGAAAGATTTTCAATAAGAAAAGTCGTATCGGCATCGGGAAAAGCATAGGAAATAGTATCTACTTTTATTTCCTTGTCGAATATTAAACGAGCTTGAGAGGGATTTTCTTTTTTGATTGATTTTGTTCTAACTCCCTCATAAACAATTTCTATAGTATATTGATTGTATTTAATTTGCATCCATTTACTCAGGAGTGAACGAAAAGCTGGCAACATACGCAAAGCAGCCACAGCAAACACTCCAAACAACAGAGAAAGAGTAGCTTCTTTTGCATATAAATTCATTAGTACCAAAATTATCAGTCCTATGACCAATGCAATTTCTATCAAAAATGAAGAAAACATGGAAATTAACTCATTTTTTAAGCGATATTTTTTTAAAAGTTGTAAATTACTATTAAAACGCTTTAATAATGAAGGAAATGCATCATAAATTTTCACTTCGGTATAACCTTTAAAAGATTCTTGAAGCAATCGGTTTTGTTGTCGGCGAATTAAATTTTCCTGTCTGCCACTTTCTTTTAATTTATTTTTTACTATATATATATAAATCAATCCTATAGGAAAAAAAACAACCGATAGCATTAGGGAAATCATGGGATTGTATACAAGCATAGCTATCCACAACATTACTATTAATAAAATATCGCTAATAGCCGAAATAATAGCCGATAAAACATTGAAAACAAAGGAATGACACACCCCATTTATTTGATGCGTAAGGATAACAGAATTGTTTTGTTTTAAAAAAGACAATCCTCGGTTATGATATTCTACAAATAAAGTATTTGAATAATAATGAAATAGATTGATTAAATGTATATTTTGAAAACGAACTAATAGAATATTTAAACTGTTTTTAAGCAAAAAAACAACTACAACCAACAGGCATATTCCTACTATGAACATGGAAATTGAAGTGAAGCCAAACCCGTAAAACACCTTAGATATCAAGGGATAAGAAAGTAAATCATCGGGAGTTAAAATGAGTAATAAAATGGGTAAAACAGCCGCAACACCTATAAAATTAAGCAAGGCTCGAAATATAGACGCTATCACAATCCACGTCAACTTAGAACGAAAGGATATAGGTATAATGGCTCTGATTTTACGCATATTTACTCCTGAATTAAATTATTTTCTTTTAATTTATGTATCCATTTTTCGGCATCTGTTTTTGCTTGATTTTCATCCACCTGATAACGAGATAATAACGCCTGCTGAACATCTTCAACCGTAAATTCTTTGTCGTAAAACAACGACCACAACCACTCCGAAGAAGCATTGAATGAAATTATTTTTGTTAAATCAGATTCATATTCACCTTGTTGAATAATGACTTTTTCGCCAGCTATATTTTTAATTTTGTAATCCTTATTGATTTTCATTACATTATGGTATTGTCGTATACGTTTATAAAGTGCAAAATTACATCTTTTTATACAATAATAAGACTGTTTAAAATAAATAATCAGCAGTTTGAAAAAATAATTTTTAATTTCAAGAGATAATGTGTGTTTTTTATATATTTTTGTCAAAAAAAAGCTATGAAACGGTATTTTATTTTTTGTTTGTTTTTTTGCCTGTTTTTTCACTCTCAAGCTCAAGTAAATGAAGATTTTTCGGATACAAATCTGTTTTCCTATGCTACTTGGTACGGTCAAACCGATAGTTTTACCATCAACAAATCACTCCAACTTCAATTAAATGCTTTGGGAGCAGGAACTTCTTATATTTCAACTCTTTCCAAATTAGCTACAGATAAAAATGAATGGCGATTTTGGATTAGATTAAACTTTTCTGGTTCCGATAATAATTACGCTAAATTTTACATAGCGGCTAATACTCAAAACCTTACAGACACTTCATTGCAAGGATATTACCTACGTTTTGGAGAAAGTGGCAATGCAGATGCCATTCGTTTTTACAAACAAAATGGAAAACAACATCAACTTTTATGCAGCGGAAAAGACAGTGCAATAGCTAATAGTTTTGCAATAAATGTCAAAGTAATATATTCAGATAGTGGCTACTGGGAACTTTACACATCGCTTGACGATGGCATAACGTATACGTTGGAAAACACTTGTAGGGATACTTTTTCAGTCGAAATGTCTCACTTAGGTTTGGTATGCACCTACACCAAATCCAATAGCAATAGATTTTATTTCGATGATATTTACTGCGACGAAGTGTATGTAGACAAAGAACCTCCTTCGATAGACTCTATTTTTGTTGACGAAAAGCACCAACGCATTTTTTTACAATTCAATGAAAATATAGACTCTATTTCAGGACTAAAAACGTCAAACTATATTTTCCTCCCCGACACTATGTATCCTGATAGTATTGCTTTTATAGGACAAACCTACCATAAATTAATGTTGTTCTACAGCAAACCCTTTCCTGAAAACTCTAACTGTAGTTTACATATTTCAAATATATTTGACTTGGCAAACAATCGAATAAAAGATACTTTGTTTACTTTCTTTTTCTATCATTCAAATATTTTTGATGTGGTAATCAACGAAATTATGGCAAAACCTACTCCCGAACAAGGATTGCCCGATGTGGAATACATTGAGCTAAAAAATAGAACTCCCTTTAAAATCAACTTGAATACTTGGAAATTATATCTCGGAAAAACAATACGTTACATAGAAAATTGTGAACTAAATCCCAATCAATACATTATTGTATGTGCCAAGAAAGACAGTCTTCTCATGGCTACCTACGGTCAGGTTGCAGTTGTATCAAGTATGAGTATCACAGATGGAGGACAAACTATTCAACTGTTTGACAATCAAGATAAATATATACATTCTGTTGAATTTACTCCCACTTGGCATACAAACAATAAAAGTCAAGGAGGATGGGCACTTGAAATGATTGATTTTGACAATCCTTGTTCAGAGTCAGACAATTGGACATCTTCCACACACAAACAAGGAGGTACGCCCGGACAAATAAATTCGGTTTACACTTTAAATCCCGACCTTGAACCGCCTTACTTAGACCATATTACCACCCTAAATTCCGATTATATCAAAGTCTATTTTTCCGAAATAATGTTAGCAGAAAAATTGGGAAACCTAAAATCTTACAAAATAGACAGAAATATTTCTGTGGATAGCCTCGTCGAAATGGCTCCCAATATGAAATCAGTAGGATTGAAATTAAACAAAAAATTAGAAATCAACACTATATACACTTTAAGTATTGTAGATACTTTGAGCGATTGTGCAGGGAATATTATTCCATTAAAATCAAGCATTGAGTTTGGATACTCACAAACTCCCGAACCTTTCGACATTATTATTAATGAAGTTTTATTTAATCCCAGAAAACCATTGGGAGTTGATTTTGTAGAAATATACAATCGTTCCGACAAAATTATTGATTTAAAAGACCTTCGCTTATCTACACTCAAAAATGACAAAATAGATACTGGAAAACACATTGCTCCTGAAGGATTTCAACTTTTCCCAAGTACATACGCTTTACTGAGTAGCAATACCGTTGCGGTTCAAAACGACTATGTATACAAAAGCAAATCGAATTTTGTTGAAATGAATAGTTTCCCTACTTATTCAAACAAAAGCGGAACGGTGATTTTATTGTCCGACACCCTTGTTTTGGATTATTTTGACTATACCGAAGACATGCATTATCCTCTATTAAAATCGGTAGAAGGAGTTAGTTTAGAGAGAGTAAATCCTGATAGAAAAACCCAAGATGCATCCAATTGGCATTCAGCTGCATCGACAGTAGGGTATGCTACACCGGGCTATTTAAACTCAAGTTATAGCGATAATGTGGATACAAAAAATCGGTTTCATGTATATCCCGAAATATTTTCTCCCGACCAAGATGGATATAACGACTTGTTAAACATTGCTTACCAAATGGAACAGGCAGGATACAGAGCCAGCATACAAATCTATAATTCTTTTGGAAAAAAAATAAAAACATTAGCCAATAATATTTTACTTGACACCGAAGGTGTAATCACTTGGGACGGAACCAACGATTTACACACCAAAGCCGCTACAGGTGTGTACATTATAGTTATAGATTATTTTAATTTAAAAGGAGAAGTACAAAAAGAAAAACTAAGCTGTACATTGGCTATAAAAAACAAATAAATATAAACCATTTTTAATTATTTTTTTTATATATTTGCATCGCTAAAATACAAAACAGGAGTACATGAAAAAAGCATATATTTTGTTGATAATGTGTATATTCATTTCCGCTTGCGAAACTGAATACACCAACATTCCTGTGCGAAAAATTAACTTTACGGTATCTATCAACGCAACAAACTTAGTTCATGTAGGAGGTTACGAGTATTTTACAGGAGGAATAAGTGGAATTGTTGTTTATCGTTTCGATATGACTACATTTTATGCTTACGACCGTGCCTGCCCAT
>JAAYRN010000247.1 GCA_012518765.1 Bacteroidales bacterium | reverse complement strand
GGCAATTATTCAATTTGCTGACACTTCGGAAGTGGGAGTT
This sequence comes from Bacteroidales bacterium, assembly GCA_012518765.1. GTDB lineage: Bacteria > Bacteroidota > Bacteroidia > Bacteroidales > WCHB1-69 > UBA5266. The sequence goes on along the minus strand of JAAYRN010000247.1, from coordinate 2,114 downwards.
CGCTTAGATGAAGAATGGGTTTGGAATTTAATTCATTTACAAGAACAAACCGAAGAGCACTCCATATTGTTAATAGAAGCTACTCGTCAGTTTGACAATATTTCTATTGTAAATTATCAGGGAGAAATTGTAGATAAAGTAAACCTGAACAACTTTTTATCAAGACACTCCAAAGGATATATTTTCTTAAAAAAAGGGAGCAAACCTATGTATCACAAATACAGTTCTGCGGAAGAATGTATCAAAAGTGCTTTCCCTTATTTTGGCTTAGATTCTTTATTATTGGAAGAAACAGAAATTGACTTAGAAATTCCCTCTTAATCGGCTACTTATAGGTTACACCAAACGATTATTTACTGGAAAAACAAGACTTGGTTTAAAGCCTTTAGCCTCTTCGGGAGACATCATAGCGTATGCAACAATGATTACCTCATCGCCTACAACCGCTTTGCGTGCAGCCGCACCGTTCAAACAAACAACACCGCTATTGCGTTCGCCCTCTATGACATACGTTTCTATCCTTTCACCATTGTTAATATTCAAGACTTGAACTAATTCAAATTCAATCAAATTAGCTGCTTCCATCAAGGCTTTATCTATGGTAATACTTCCCTTATAGTGAATATTAGCTTCTGTTATTATCGCTTGATGTATTTTTGATTTTAACAGAGTTATTTGCATTTCCTTATATTTTATTTAGTTCTAAATTATCTATTAATCTTATATTGTCTAAATATGCTGCTACACACAATACGGCTTGAGTATGTGTAGCAAAATCATGTATAGGCTGCAAATTATCTGCCTGTACGATAGTTGCATATTCTAAATCAAAATCTTTTTGTTCTTTAAATTGGTCTTGTATCCACCCTTCTATTTCCTGGGGTTTCATATTATTCATCAGTGTTTGTACCTTTTGCATGGTTTGATAAATAAAAGGAGCTTGTTTTCTTTTATCACTTGATAGTAATGAATTACGAGAACTAAAAGCCAAGCCATCCGATTCCCTAACTGTGTCGACCATTACCATGCGAATAGGAACCTTCATTTGTTTGATTAATTCTTTTACAATCAGAGCTTGCTGATAATCTTTTTTGCCAAAATATGTGTTGTCAGGTTTTACAATTTCAAACAAACGTCTTACTACCATAGCCACTCCGTTGAAATGTCCTGGACGAAAAGCCGCTTCCATTACAGTATCTAAATAACCAAAATCATAAGAATCGGTAGGGTTTTCAGGATACATTTCTTCTACACTTGGCACAAAAACCAAATCACAAACATCTGCTATATAGTCAAAATCCTTCTGTAAATCTCTGGGGTATTTTTTTAAATCTTCTGGATTGTTAAATTGGGTGGGGTTGACAAAAATACTACAAACAACTACCTTGTTTTCATTTTTAGCCTGCTTAAGAAGTTCGTAATGCCCCTTGTGTAATGCTCCCATAGTAGGCACAAATCCTATTGTTTGATTCTGCTTTTTTAGCAATTCTATTTTCCTACAAACGAGATCCTTACTTTCAATTATTTTCATTTTTTATGTGATTTTTTTGTTGTTTTACTCTTAAAAACACCTTTAAACATCGAATGAAAATGTTTTTTTTCTAAGCAAATAACAAACAAGCTCGAAAGTATAAGCGTAAGTACAGCTATAAGAATAGTTGTTCTCAGCGTACGAGGATATACTTTGGATGAATTTACTACGGGTGGAGATACAATACTTAATAAGTCATGCTCTTTCATAACGACCACATTAGCTCCATCGTACTTTGATTGCAAGTCACTTCTTTGTGAAATCAATGCGTATAATTCTTGTTGGAGTGCTGTTACAAAGGGACCTTTTTCCTCTATATTGGTTTTCATTTTTCTTACCGCTTCCTTGTTGACAGCATGCGAAGATTCGCTCGTTCCTAAGTATCCCTTAGTTACTTCTATACCCTGTAACGTTTGCATAATAATTTCATAGTCTACACCGTATGCTATCAACCTTTGAATGGTAGAATCAATATCCTCATTTTTTTTATCAATAGCCTTTTTGTATGCAATCAAATTGACCAAATACGGTCTCTTTATATCATTCTCTATTTTTTTATTTAAAAAGTAAATAATATCATTGG
>JAAYRN010000246.1 GCA_012518765.1 Bacteroidales bacterium | reverse complement strand
CTGATACTATGCAAAGATTATTAACTGGGACTACCGAGGATAAACTTATATTGACTATTGACGAAGTAGCTCAAAGTTTTGAACAACTGGATGCAATATATGTAGCCCATTATCATAGCAAAACACCAGATTTGTCGGATGATGCTCTAATAAAATTAGGAAAACTTGTTGATGAACGCAGGATAATCAAGGAGGCTACTAATCCAATTTCAGCAGGAATTTACATTAGCCATGGCCACAATACAATTTATGGATCAGATGTTGTAGATTGGGATAATTATGTGGACAAGGCTGAGCTTCTGCCAGAACTACGTTTGAATGTGAAAAGTTTTGAGCAGTTTTGTTTACTTCTTGAAAAAGATGACCCAACTATAAAAACGTTACTTCACAAAAAGGATCCCCAAACACTGACCATTAAACCTTTTGAAACAGATGAGAAGATTACTTTAGATATTTATGATGATATTAATATTATTTTTGGTTCTAAAGGCACAGGGAAAACCAAGATACTTGAGGCGATATCTGCTTATTACAACGAGCAGGGTATGCAAACTAGCGTGTTGCGGTCAACCGAAGAGAAGTTAGAAGAAACTTTTGATCTAAAAGGGCGAGATATAGAATTAAATATTGAAAATTATGGGATAGATGCATGTTACGATGAAATCAGTCGAATAAAAAAAGCCACGGATGTAGAAATCTCAAGTCTTTCTAATTACAGAAGACATTTCGAATTTGAGTTGACCAACAGAATTGCAAAAACATTAGTAGTCAAGGATTTCGAGCCAGAGAACGTTGAGACAAAAGTTAGAGGGTTGAACGAAGCTAATCGGGTTCAAGCAAAATTTCTTGATTTTGTTGAATTCATCAAAAAGACAAATTTTCTGAAAAATGAGTTATCTAATGATTTGTATGAGGAACTTATTGATGTTTTAAATCGTGTCTCCGAGGAAATCCTCCGAAAACGGCAAATGAAATTCAAGAAAATCAAAAGTGCGAAATTGTTTAATAATTTTGTTCGTAAAATTGCAGAGGAAGTGCAAAAGAAAGCTGGACAGCCCGTTAAGCCTCAAGAAACAGGATTTCAGCAGTATGCAAGTAATAGACTGAAAATAGAGAAAGCAGTTAATAAGATTATGGACAATATGCAAAAGGATATTGCAAAAGAAACCAAATTTGTCGGAACTTTAGGTGAAAAGGGAAACTTAAGATGCATAACAGATTTTAGGATTCAAGATGGTAACCTAAAAAAAAGTGAGTTTTCGACGTACGATGCATCACATAAAACACCTAAGATAAATTTTGCTAAAAAGATCTCCGAAATCCAAAGAACTCTATATACTAATGATTTATTCGCGACAATTAATGAACTTAACGCAATGGATGGAATTGATGGAGTTAAGAGTATTTATAATTTAATCTTATTTTACCGCTATTTTTCTCTAAATGGAGTAACATACACCCCATCCAGTGGAGAAGCTTCGATGCTGCTTTTACAAAGAGAATTGGACGAAGACAAGGATATTTATATTTTGGATGAACCGGAAAAAAGTTTGGGAAATGATTATATAAATGATGTCATTGTTCCAATCTTAAAAGAGAGAGCGAAAGTGGGAAAAAGGCTCATAATAGCAACTCATGACGCGAATATCGCAATACGCACTTTGCCGTACAACTCTGTTTTTAGAAAGCATGAAATTAATTGTTATAGCACTTATGTAGGTAACCCTTTTTCAGATAGCCTTATAAATATTGAAGATCAAAATGATATTTTAAACTGGAAGGATATAAGTATGAAGATTCTAGAGGGCGGCCGGGAAGCATTTGGAGAAAGGGGTAAAATATATGGTAAAGTATGAAGCTAACCTAATAGAACAAAATGAGGATCGTTTTTTGGAGCTTTGTATTGGAGAAGCGGAGTCATTAAAACTGCCGTTAACGGAAGATAATCCTCAGAAGGTAAAAATGATTTTTAATGAATTAATCGAAAGATTAAAAAAGGGAAGAATTAAGTTTCGATTAAACGAAGTAGAGCGTCCAGATTTATACTGGCAGGTTTGTAACGAATATATAACGCAATTGAATAGAGAATTAGAAAGCGTATACGATGAGTTAGAGGATTATAGCTTACTGGAACCCTGAACATCAATTGTCGATATTCTGCAATAGTTTGCCTAAACTCATTTTCCTACAAGTCCATTTTCTTAATGTAGTTACTTTTCCAACGGTATCCATAGAAAGTAATAGAGCTTACTATTTAGGCAAAGGCTCAAACGAAAATTAGGAATCACAAAACAGATTTACCAACCTATGCAACTCTGCCTCGAATCACCGTTCCACAAGAACAACTCATAGAACCTTTAAAGCAACACGATTTGAATTCCAAACTAGCTACTAAGTCGTTGGGGTATTTAAGAATGATGATTTTAATATCAACCTAGATCATAATTCGATTCTTAAACAAAAAGGACTTTGTAGAATGTCTTAATTGGTTATCGTAGTATTTAAAAACGTAAGTAGAATAGGCAGTTAAAGTTATATGCTGATTGGACATACTTGCTGTAAATGCTTGCAAAAAAACTTGATTACTTTGTCTTAATTATAAAAATAAACGAATGTTTTCAAAATAAATTCAACGTAGAGGAGTGATAGTTTCAATATTTCGAAGGCAGACAAGACCGAAATAAAAAACTGATTACGGAATTTCAAAGTTACAATCTTTATGGACCATCTAGCGATCCCGATGCGCAAACTGCAATGGTAGTGG
>JAAYRN010000245.1 GCA_012518765.1 Bacteroidales bacterium | reverse complement strand
GATCGGGAGAAGTAATGTGATTTATGATACGAATCAAGGTGGTTTTACCGGCTCCATTGGGTCCTAATAACCCTAATATATGATTTTCTTTTACTGAAAACGAAACATTATTCAATGCTGTGTAAGTACCATATTTTTTGCTTATATTCTGAACTTCAACTATGTGCATTTATATACTCGTATGTGTTATGAGATTACAAAAATAAGAAAAATATTACATACATCAATCTACAATATCAATTTTAACAAAAAAAGACTTATATATGATATTTATTTTTTATTATTGTAATTTTCTATCGTATTTTTTTGTACTTTTGCAATCTAAAAAAAATCGGGGTGTGGCGCAGTTGGTAGCGCACTTGCATGGGGTGCAAGGGGTCGAAAGTTCGAGTCTTTTCACCCCGACTTTTTTTTATAAACCGATAGTAAAATCAAGATAGAAAAATAAACTTACAGGAAAGAGTTTGCTTAGCTGATTTGTTTTTAGGTTGATTGGAGTATATAACAAAAAAAGGGACTTTTGAAGTCCCTTTTCTATTGTGAAAGTTGAAAATATTAGTTTTCTGTTTTTTCTTCTGTTTCTTCTCCTTCTTCCGCACCTTCTTCTCCTTCTTCTGTTTCTTCTTCCGAAATCTCGACAGTACGTGCAGTTAAAACGGATACTAATACTTTGGATGGATCTTCCAAGATTTCTATGTCGTCTACTTTTATTTCCGAAACTTCGACAGAATCAGAAATATTTAAACCACTAATGTCAACTTTAATACATTCAGGTACATGTTTTAATAACCCCTTGACCTTTATTTTTCTTACTTTTTTCGATAATCTACCTCCTTGTAAAACTCCCGGAGAATTACCTTCTAACAACATAGGTATTTCGATAACAATAGGTTTATCATCCATTACTTCTAAGAAGTCAACATGTAAGAATCGCCCTGTTACAGGGTGAAATTGAGCTTCTTGTACAATGGCATCATAGGTTTTGTCTTCAATAGTTAATTCTACATACCTTACCTCTGGAGAATTAAAAAGTTTATCTAATGCTTTTTCTTCAACTAAAATACTTTTTTGCTCTCCTCCTCCGTACATAACGCAAGGGATTAAACCTTGTTTTCGTTGGATTTTTGCATCTTTTTTCCCTACGTTCGTTCTCAACGAACCGCTAATAGATACTGATTTCATTTCTAATAAATTAAAATAAATAAATTGATTTTTTTAAAGTTTGCAAAGATATAATTTTTTTTAATACCCAATGAGTATTAATTTGTAATTATCGTTTGGTTTCTTTAATTACTTTATCTATGAAGGATAAAAATTCTTCTTTTCCTTTGCTTGTTACCGCCGAGGTAATAAAATAAGGAGGTAGCTCTTCCCAAGATTCAGAAAGGGTGTCTAAAAATACTTCTACATTTTTCATGATTTTTAGGTTGCTTTGTTTGTCCGATTTGGTAAATACAATCAGAAATGGAATTTGCATTTCGCCTAAGGTATTGATAAACGAAAGGTCTATTTTTTGTGGAAGTAAGCGACTGTCTATCAGTAAACATAGATAGTATAAGTCTTTGCGGTACTGTATGTAGTCCAATGTCATTTTGTTCCATTGTATTCTCAATTCTTTGGAAGAACGAGTGTAACCATATCCCGGCAAGTCAACCAAATACCATTCGTTGTTGATTAAAAAATGATTAATAAGTTTGGTTTTTCCGGGTTTTGATGAGGTTTTTGCTAATTGCTGATGAGCTGTAAGCATATTTATAAAGGAAGATTTTCCAACATTTGATCTTCCTATGAATGCAAATTCGGGTAGAGAGTTTTTAGGGCAGGATTCCCAATCGGGGCTACTTTTTACGAAAGATGCCGTTTTTATAATCATTTAAGTTCTTTGAGAGTTTTGGATTTAAGTGTCTTTCTTTTTTGTCAGGATAAATGTCATCAATTTTAACTAAGATTACAGTTTCTTCGGTGTCTCCAAATTCCTCATTGTCAGAAGTTCCAAAACATTGCATGGTAGATGCTACCCTCATGTATATGTTTATCAGGGGTGGAATTTTGCTTCCTGTTTTATCTATTTCGTGTACCAATGCTTTATAGTCTTCTTTAAAATCATCGTGTGGCAACAAGGGTGCTATAACCGATTCATCGTGATGGTATCCTAAGGGTTTATAGGCTTTCATTAGGGATTTTCCTTTGGAGAAATGCTTGTTTAAGAAGTATAAAATAAGGTCTCTACCAAGTTTATTGTAATTTTTATACATGGTCATTTTTCCAAAAACATATTTGATTTCAGGATGGTGGTATACGATACTTCCCAATCCGTCCCATACGTTATCTAAGGCAAACAAGCCTTTTCGAGAGCGTGCAGCTTGGTATTGTGGTTGTACAAAAGAACGACCTAATTCAATAGAGTAGGGTAGGTAATTCTTAATAAATTCTTCGGAAAATTCAAACAAATCGGCAGTGGGACTGTAAGCTGTTTCTTTTTCTATTCGAATATCTTTTCCGAATAAATAACGGTAGCTACTTATGATTTCTTTGTCTTTGGGATCCCATACAATCAATTGTTGAAAGGGGGGCTTGCTTATGTCGTATTTGTCTATGTCGACAGACTTCCCAGTGCCTCCTCCGGCGTCTCTGAATGCAATTTCTCGCAATCTTCCCAACTCTAACAAAGTATTAGGGGCATTATAATAATCAACCGAAAAGACAATATTTCCACCGTAGTTTGTGTAACAAAGTATCTTATCTTCAGTTAGTTCTGATTTTAATAATCGTCTATTTACTTTTCTTAATATCTTCTCCACTTCGTGTATAATTTATAGCTACAATAATATAAAAAAAATCAATATAAATGTTGTTTTAAGTTATACTATTTTTTTTATGTCTTTTGCATGTTCGTAATCATTTTTTTCTTTAGTAAATGTTTGATAAGGTATAGGTTTACCGATTACAATTTTGAAATGTTTGTTTTTTTGTTTAAATAGTTCATCGGGTAGGTAAATCATTTCTATATTGGCTTTTAACCCTATTTTTTTTCTAAAATTAGCAAGATTATAAAAGAAATTAGAGTTTTTTCCTTCAAAATAAATGGGGATAACATCTCTTTGGTATTCTTTTGCTTTGCTAACAAATGTTTTTTTCCATTCAAGGTCTACAATGTCTTTTTTTGTTTTACGAGAACACATGCCAGCGGGAAAAAAAACAATCATATTGTCTTCTTTAAAGGTGTTGTTTAGTGCTATTGCTAAACTTGTGGTGTTTTTCCCTGTTTTATTAATAGGAACAAATATATCCACCAAGTTAGGTACATTCATTAGCAGGTCGTTGACGGTAACTTTTATGTTATCTTTGTATTTAGAAAAAACATGTGCCAATATCAAGCCGTCGAACCCCCCAAGTGGATGGTTAGAGGCTATGATGTGATTGCCATTTATAGGGATATTCTCTTCGTTTATAACTGTATAGGATACATTAAAATCCTCGATTATTTTTTTTGCAAAATCTACGCCATTTACCCCAACCGAGTCTTCTAAAATTATATTTATATCTTCTTCGTGTAAAATTCTACGCAGGTAGTTTAGCATAAATTTAGGCATCAAGCGGTGCAATGTTTTGTTTTTGGTGTAGATAATATTTTCTACATCTAATTGTATTGCCTTTTCCATCTTAGTTAAATTTACAATTTATCTCATCCAATGTATCCATTAACTCATTAACATCATTTGTAGTTAAAAGTTTAATACGATATGGTTTAAATTCATTAATTCCTTTAAAATAGGGCTTATAATGTTTTCTCATTTCGAGTAATCCAACACCTTCGCCTTTGTGTTCTAATGTGAGCAACAGGTGTTTTTTACAAATTCTAACACGTTCTTCTATGGTAGGGGTTTGCATGTTCGTATTATAATCTAACTTTTGACGACATTCTTTAAATATCCATGGATTACCGATTGCTGCTCGCCCAATCATAATAGCATCTACCTTATGGAACTCTCTCATTTGATATGCTTTTTGTGCTGAGTTTATATCTCCATTACCAATAATGGGTATTTCCATGTTTGGATTTGCTTTCACTTTTCCTATAAGTGTCCAATCGGATTCTCCTTTAAACATTTGAGACTTAGTTCTTCCGTGTATGCTTATTGCTTTTACTCCAATGTCTTGTAGTTGCTCGCAAAGTTCGACTATACATTTGTTGTTTTCGTCGTATCCCAAACGTGTTTTGACTGTAACGGGCAGATGAACGGATTTGATTATTTCTTTGGTGATTTCTAATAATAAAGGAATGTTTTTTAGCATACCAGAGCCAGCACCTTTGCTTGCTATTTTTCTTGCCGGACATCCCCAGTTAATGTCTATAAAGTCGGGTTGATACGATTCTATGATTTGTGCCGCCTTACACATGCTTTCTTTTTCGTTTCCAAAGAGCTGAATGCCAAAAGGATTTTCATTTTTCCCTGAAAGTATTTTTTGTTTTGTTTTTTCTACATCTCTAATCAAAGCATCGGCGGCTATAAATTCGCTTACGGTTATATCGGCTCCTAATTCTTTGCAAATAGTACGAAAAGGCAAGTCGGTTACATCGTCCATAGGTGCAAGGATTAGCTTCGTATTGTTGAAAATAATATCTCCGATTGATAGCATGTTTAGCTTATTTGATAATAATTTCCTGTTTTTCTATACAGATAGTTTAGATATTTATGTAGGCAAATGTGTTCTTTGTTTTTAAGTTGTGGGTCTGTATTGAGGATTTCGGTTGCTAAATTTCGACTAAATGCAATTAATTTTTCATCTTTTATAATGTCTACCAATTTAAACTCCAACATTCCGCTTTGTTTAGTGCCAGCTAAATCGCCAGGACCTCTTAGTTTTAGATCAAAATTAGCAATTTCAAATCCATCGTTTGTTTCCAACATGGCTTGTATCCTTTTTTTCCCTTCGTTGCTCAACTTATTCCCTGTTAGGAGGATACAAAATGATTGTTCGCCTCCTCTTCCTACCCTTCCTCTTAGTTGATGAAGTTGTGTTAAGCCAAATCGTTCGGCATTTTCTATAAGCATAACACTTGCATTGGGAATGTCTACGCCTACTTCTATTACTGTGGTTGCAAGCAAAATATGAGTTTCTCCCGATATGAATTTTTGCATTTTATCATCTTTTTCTTCTGTTGATAATTTACCATGTAAAAAATCTATGTGATAATGAGGAGGGGGGAAGTCAAGAAGAAAATTTTGGTATCCTTCCATTAAATTGTTCAAATCCAATGTTTCGGATTCTTCTATCAAGGGAAAAACTACAAATATTTGTCGCCCAATGTGTATTTGTTTTTTTAAAAAGTCAATTAATTTATTTCTGTTTCTCTGGCTATAGTGGTAGGTTGAGACGGGCTTGCGTCCTACGGGAAGTTCGTCAATTACCGAAACATCTAAATCTCCGTATACTGTCATTGCTAAGGTTCGTGGGATAGGTGTTGCAGTCATTACCAAAATATGGGGTGGTGATTCGTTTTTTTTCCATAATTTAGCTCTTTGTTCTACACCAAAGCGATGCTGCTCGTCTATGATTACCAAACCCAATTGGCTGAAAATCACTTCATTCTCTATCAAGGCGTGCGTGCCTATCAGTATGGAAGTTTTTCCTTCTTTTAAATTTGATAACAATTGCCTGCGTTGTTTAGTTTTGGTGCTTCCTGTCAATAGTTCAACTTCAATATCCATGTCTTTCAGTAGCTTGGAAATGCTTTCATAGTGTTGGTTTGCTAATATTTCGGTGGGTGCCATCATACAACATTGGTAGCCATTGTCTATAACGATGAGCATTACAAGTAAGGAAGTGATGGTTTTTCCACTACCAACATCTCCTTGCAACAAGCGATTCATTTGTTTACCCGATATAAAATCGGAGCGAATTTCTTTGATGACTTTTTTTTGAGCATTGGTAAGTTCAAAAGGAAGGTAATTTGCATAAAAATTATTGAAGTTTTTTCCTACTTTTTTTAAAATATGACCTTTGTTTTTGATTGTATTTAATTGTTTACTTTGCAGTAAATGAAGCTGTAAGAAAAACATTTCTTCAAATTTGAGTCGTTGTTGCGCATGTTTTAGTAGTTTTTGGTTTTGAGGGAAATGTATATTGAAAAAGGCATGTTTTCTATCAATAAGTTTTATTTTTTCAATTAGGTATAAAGGTAAATTTTCTTCTATATTTATTTGCGAGGAGGATAAAATTTGATAAACAAGTTTACTGATATTTTTACTATCCAACCCACTTCGTTTCATTTTTTCGGTGGTTATATAAAAAGGTTGAAAGGGGATAGGTATGGTTTGAGATTCTTCAACTTTACCTACTTCCGATATTTCAGGATGACTCATATTGAAGGCACGTGCAAACAAAGTAGGTTTACCAAAAACTATATATTCTTTGTTTTTTTGTATGCTTTTTTCTATATAATTAATTCCATTAAACCAAACCAAATCTAAAAAACCTGTATCATCCTGTAAAGTAGCAACAAGTCGTTTAGCCCGATTTTTTCCTACGATTTGCATGTCGCACACTACTCCTTTTACTTGAACATAGGAGTTGATATTATTTTGCAATTCGTTGATTTTATAGAATTTAGACTTGTCTATATACCTATACGGGTAGTAGTGTAATAAATCGTAAAAATTATATACGGCTATTTCTTTTTTTAGGAGTTCAGCTCTTTTACTGCCTACGCCTTTAAGGTAAGTAATATCAGTATATAGGTATTGATTCATAAAATTAACGATAAAAAAAGGCTACTTTATAGGTAGCCTTTAAGTCTTAAAGTGTTATATTTTAGTATTCCCACATGTCATGCTCTATAGCGAACATTTTTTGTTTGATTTTTTCTGCTTCCAATATCTGATCCAATCCATTGACAATATAATGGAATATCTCTCTGTTATCGTAAACATTTTCTTCTGCTCTTATAAAACTGGAGAAATGTCTAGAAAGAAAAATATCATCGTAAGTTCTGCGGTTAGAGTTGTTGTGTGGATTAAAAACTTCGTTTACTGCCATCACGGGTCTGAACTCAAGATAATGTAACCATCCAAGAGGGGCTAATTTAGAGGTTGAAAAATCTTCCATATCATCATCTTCTTCGTAGCCATAATCTTCATAACCATCTTCGCTTTCATAGTCTTCATAACCATCATCACCATCAGAATAGAAATCCATATCGTCATCGTCAAAGTCATCCTCAATGCCTCCTTTTTGTAGTACGGGGCATATTCCCATGATTCTAAAATCAGCAACCGATCTTTGGTTGTCAATGTACCATAATTCTTTTATGTCATATTGCATAATATCTCTGGGGTCTGCAAACTGCATAATGGTGGTATCTCCCAATGAAATAGGATCTCCTGTTTCTTCGTCAAATACAAGGTCTCCATATTCATCTTCCAACCATATACTTTGGACGATGGGATCTATACTAAACTTACTTTGAAATTCACTTTGTGATAGGGGAATATCTAAGTATTCGGTAGAGTAGATACGAATCGGCATAGGATTATTTTCCGAAGAATCAACAGCATCTCGTATGGTTAAAGCAAAACTTTTCCAATTCCCTTTTGGTTCTGTAGGGAAGTACAAAGGATGGTTCATTTTTTCACGCAAATCAATAACTCTCCAATACAGAGAAGAGTGGTGCATGTATTCTTCATCTAAGGGCTGTAACGTAATGGGAACATTATCCTTTAACAATTTTCTTTCATAAGGACGATCTATGGGTGCCCGAATGGCTTCAGGAGCATCAAATGTTCCTTGATTACTGTTTTCACTATCAATAGTTTGAGCTTTTAAACCTAAAAAGCTTCCCGCTATTACTATCAACATTATTAATCTTATGTTTTTCATATCTTGAAGTTTTTAATACGAATATTATATTATCTTACACGTACTGTGATGTTACTTAAATTTTTTATTCCTGCAATACTTCGGGCTTTAATTTCAGTAAATTCAAACACAGTTCCCGGTGTGGCTGAGTTAACAGCATTTTGAACAGAACCAACAAATTGAGGTCCATTGTTTACAACACTGGCAACTTCACGTCCATTTTTAACAACAGTAACTCTGTAAGAAGTTACACGCCAAGCCAAAGCAAAATCAAAATTTTCCATTCGGGCTGTTAAAAACTGATTCCCTTTTAATAAGTCTCTGGAAATTTTACCAGAACTAATGTTGGAACCTATATAAGCAACGGGATTTGGAACCGCTCTTACACGAAATTCTTGTCCACCCATATTTTGTGTTCTGCCAGTTCCTAAATCGGCTGAGACAGAAATAGTTACTCTTTTCCCAACTAAATTGCTACTTGGAACAATTTCGTATTTACCTCCACCTAACGATTTTGGAGTTACTCCT